>NZ_JFWX01000011.1:0-99534 GCF_000588095.1 Acinetobacter sp. 1130196
CGTATGCGGTATTAGCATCCCTTTCGAGATGTTGTCCCCCACTAATAGGCAGATTCCTAAGCATTACTCACCCGTCCGCCGCTAGGTCCAGTAGCAAGCTACCTTTCCCCGCTCGACTTGCATGTGTTAAGCCTGCCGCCAGCGTTCAATCTGAGCCATGATCAAACTCTTCAGTTAAAATCATTTTGCACCTTATTTATAGACAAGGTGCCAATTCTGGCTCATCAATTACTGACTTAAATTTCGCTCAAATAAACTTCGAGTAATTTAAACCAATCAATCAATGAAAATTATTTCGATTAATCAATCAGTAAAAATCCACACAAGTTGTTCTTCAATTCTCTTAATGATCTTCTTCCTGGTTCGTCACCAGCAAGCTAGGTCGGCTATATTACTCTTAATCTCTTAAAAGTCAACAGGTAATTTCGATATTTTTAAAACTTATCTTTCAAACCAACTTAACATCAAATTCATCACTTAAAGCAACCAACTTAATCTCAAGTAACTGTTTTTCAACAAGTTTCTATCTGCATCACCGCCGATGGATGTGCATTATAGACCATTAACTTACCTTTGCAATACCTTTTTTAATATTAGCGCAACGATAGTTCGCTTTTTGATCAAAAATGATAAAAATATTCATTTTTTATATAAACACGGTTGTAAAAGCATCAATTTATCTAGGATTTTCTCATCTTGATTCTTCTCTTGCCATCTTAATGGACGGCAATCGATATATTCACAATATCCACCTTCTCCTTGAAGGCATTGATCATTCCAACTTAGCTGGTAACGGAAACTTCCAATATATCCAGCAGCGAATCCAAATTTGTAATCACCACGACTTTCTGCATAGAGTTCGAAAATTACTTTTCCATTTTTTTTACATTGCCAAGAAAACTCTCGAGGTAAATACATTTCACGTCCATGTGGTGTTTCAACCTTTGGATAAACCCGATGGATATGGAAATTAACATCTTCCGTAAATGTGACAGCAGGCTTTCCTAGCTCTTGAATATCTAAACGTGAAAACAGAATAATATTCCATTGATTTCTTATTTGAGAAAGTGTGATTTGTGTTGTTTCATTTAAATTAATAATCTGGCAGGTATAAAAACATAAAGATAAGAAAGGTAAATGCAAGGCCCGAGCATGTTTAAAACGTCCTAATCCATTGACTTCATATTTCTGCCCTTTATATAAAATCTCTCCTTCACAATGACACAAAACAGACCAGTAGTCAGATATTCCCCACTGTAGTGCTGAAGAATTGGAAATATCAGAAGGTGTTTGGACAACTAAGTCACAACTCATTTCAGAATCTGTTCGTCTAAGCTGAACTCTTGGAATTTGCCATTCAATAAGATCTGTTTTATCAAATTGGTAACTATTAGGAGTAAGTTGACATTGTCTTCGGATAGAATAGGTTTTTAAGTGACTTACACTGTGTAGGCTGTTACTCACCAGTACTGTTGCTGTATCAATTGCTGAAGTCACAATACTGTTTGCGTTATAGCAAAGTGGAATTCTAGGCTGCCCGATTAGACTAATATAATTAAAATAACGAAGTGGGGCCGGTAAATTTGGAAGGATTAAGCCTTGATAGACAACTTTAAAGAAGCCTCTAGCGGGTTGATAAACAACACCCTCATTTGAGTTGAGGCTCAGTTGCTGTAATTGATTTATTGGACTCATCAACTTAGGCATACTGAACCTCATCTAATTTATGTTTTGATAGTCTCGTTATTTTTTTTAGCTAAAAGTGTGGTAACAAAACCTGATAGAGCATAGATGATTGAAACAATCAGAATACCCATTGGGATATTATAAGTGATTGCTGCAAAAATCAGTACTACCGGCAACATAACTACAAAAGGAACACGTTTGCGGTCCATTTGCTTAAATGAATAATATTTAATATTGGAAATCATAAGTAAACCAACAACAACCATGATTACCGCATTAATGACCTGAATCGCAATATCACGTAAATCGAAAATAAACGGATAATCACGAGCCACCCATACAAGCGAAATAATGATAATTGCAGCTAATGGACTTGCAATACCAATAAAATAGCGTTTATCAACTCCTCCAATTTGAACATAAAACCGCGCCAAACGGAATGCTGCAAAAGCCGTATAAACAAAACAGCATGCTAAGCCGATGCGACCTAAATCATGGAGACTCCAGCTATACATTAGCATTGCTGGCGCCACACCAAATGCTAACAAATCAGATAAAGAATCATATTGCTCACCAAAAGCACTTTGAGCACCAATAGCTCGGGCAACACGACCATCTAATCCATCGAACAAAGCAGCAAGAAAAATAGCATAGATCGCTTGTGTAAATTCGCCATTCATACTTGCAATAATGGAATAGAAACCAGACAACAAAGCGGCTGTCGTGATTAAGTTAGGCCAAAGATAAATACCTCGGCGCTTCACTTTTTGTCCTTCCGGATTATCTTCTTCTTCAACCACTTCGAACGTAATCCCATCAAAAGAATGTTCATTATGAGTTAAATCTTGCTCTGGTTTAGGCGCATTTGTCATTATTTTCTATTCCAAACATGTGCATTGATTTAGATTAATTATTACTCACCCACTAACCAGCGAACAGCAGCGTGACCACCTGTTTCTTGCATACGTAAGTGAGGAAATAACCATTGTAGGGCTTGGTCTGCTTGCTCAGAAAACTGCCAAGGTGGGTTAATTACCAATAAACCACAACCATTCAGACCTACAGGTGTGTCATCTGGCCATACACAAATTTCACAAATTAATTGACGGCGAATTCCAGTTTTGAACATTTTCTTTTCAAAACGTTCAATCATTGCGCGGTCTTTGATTGGATACCAAACTGCAAAGACACCTGTTGGCCATTTCTTATAAGCGCTTTGTAAGAGCTCAACCAATTGTGGAAAGTCTTTACGTTCTAATTCGTAAGGCGGGTCAATCATAACCAGACCGCGCTTTTCTTTCGGTGGAATTACACCGAGCAGACCTTCATATGCATCACGCTCATGTAAACCTGCACGTTTATCGCGAATGTTATGACGTAATTGCTGAAAAACATCGCGCTGCATTTCAAATATAGTCGCTTTGTCGATTTCACGCATACCTTGCAAAGCAAACCAAGGAGAACCCGGATAGCTACCTTTACCTTCTTCAGTACGTAATTCTTCTACAAGTTTTAAGTATTGCTGGATTGCTTCAGGAGCTTGACGCTTTTCCATTTCAGAAAGCTGTACAAGACGATGAATACCCGTTAGGAATTCTCCTGACTTTTGTGCAGGTGCTTGAGATAGATCATATTTTCCTGCCCCTCCATGCGTATCGATATAACGATAAGGTTTATCTTTAGCATTTAAACGGTTGAGAAGCTGTAGCAAAAGCACATGCTTCATAACATCTGCAAAGTTGCCCGCATGGAAATGGTGACGGTAATTCATGTTGACTTTAATTCCTCAATTCAACGAATAGTTTAACATGAAAAAAATATTCTTTCGTAAGGTTGTGATCATCTAAAATAAGGCTGCTTGATTTTCTTACGATCGATATGAGGTTATATGCGCTCTCGACCACTTCCTGACAGTTGGAATCTGAACCAGATTTTAGATGACTTAAATGCACATGGTTTTGCAATTGTAAACCATGCTTATTCTACTGAGTATCTTGCTCAAGTTGCCACAGAGTGTAGTCATCACTTTGATGAGTTCCGTGAAGCAGGGATTCAAAATGGTGTAGTGAGTACTATTCGAAGCGATCATATTTTATGGATTAATGAGTCACTTCCTATTGCCGAACAACATGTCGAAACCCTAACTTCATTTTGCCAACATCTAAATCAAGCTTTCTTTTTAGGAATTAAAGAGGTTGAAGCGCATTTTGCCTGTTATAACGCAGGTGAATTTTATGCATTACATCGAGATAATCCTCAACAAAAAAATGATCGTATTATTTCTACTGTTTATTATTTACATCCTGAATGGCAGGATGATTGGGGAGGACAATTACGCTTGCAGGACAAAAATGATATTTGGCACATTATTACGCCAGAACCTAATCGCCTAGTTATTTTCCAAAGTAATTTGCTTCATGAAGTTTTAGTTTCTAAACAGCAGCGTTTATCAATTACAGCTTGGCTTCGTAGTGGAAACTCGATTTGGGGTTAGATAAGTGCTCTTTAAATTTCTTAAATAAACCCGATATAAGAGCTATTGATTAAAAAGGGCGAAGGCGTATGTCTATTGAAACAAAAATGATTGTGAGCAGAATTGGTGAAACAGACCAACTCTATTTAACTGAGAATACGCCCGAACTTGCTTTGGAACGTGCAGATTTACGTATGCAGCTCGTTGTATTAAGCCGTGTTCGTCAAGAGCAAATTCATTTTTTGCAAGAAGCTATTGTTTTGCTTGAGCAAGCTCGTATGGAATACGATGAAATGCCGATGCGTTTGTATTTGAATTTATCTCTTCATTTAGCTAAAGCGTATATGATTTATTTTGAGCTAAATAAAGAAAAACGCTTTGCGCTCATTGCACAGCAAATTTTAAAGCCCTTAGCTCACCATCACCATAGTGATATATACTTTTTCTTGGCTTATGCTTCGGCAGCGCAGGAAAAACCAGCTCTTACCCGACATTGGCTTACAAAATATTTATCAACTGCTCAATGTGATCTTGAGTTGGTTCATGAACATCCGGTATTTCATCCAATACGCCATGAGCCATGGTATAAAGAATTATTAAAATTCAAAACTCACTAAAGTGTGAATTTTAAAAGGCCTGTTATTTATAAACAGGCCTTTTTATTTGGTTATTTTTTTACACTATCTTCGTGTAGCTGCTCATTAAGTTCATCAATGACGACAATCCACTCATCATCTTTTTCCCAATGGCTTTTTAGGAAATCACTTTGACCTTGGGACCAAAAAGATGCTTCATGTAACTTCTGCTCAGCGGGTAACTGATGCGTTTTTATAAAATTTTCAATACTCGCGTCATCAGCATCTAAACCCAATTGCTCGAATAAAAGTTGTAATGTCGGTTGCTGTTCAAACATTGTTATTCTCCCATGGCTTCTTTTCAATAATCTAGCAACAATAGATGTTAGTTGTATATCTAGGTCTATATTTTCTTGTTGTTTTTTGTGTGTTCTTATTAAATTTCAAATATAAAAAAGCACCCTACAAGAGAGTGCTTTTCCAATTCATTTAACTAATGAATTATTTTAGCATGTCAGCAATTGCTGCACGTTCTTCTTCAAGCTCGTTTAGAGTGAAGTTGATACGCTCACGGCTGAATTCATCGATTTCTAAACCTTGAACGATTTTGTATTCACCGTTTTCAGTTGTTACAGGGAAACCGAACATAACGCCTTCAGGAATACCATAAGAACCATCAGATGGAATACCCATAGTTACCCACTTGCCGTTTGTACCAAGTGCCCAATCGCGCATATGGTCGATTGCAGCGTTAGCAGCAGAAGCAGCAGAAGACAAACCACGCGCTTCGATAATCGCAGCACCACGTTTACCAACAGTTGGAAGGAATACGTCTTTGTTCCAAGCTGGATCGTTGATCTTGTCTTTTAAGCTTTCACCATTTGCAGTAGCAAAACGGTAGTCAGCATACATTGTTGGAGAGTGGTTACCCCAAACTGTTAATTTTTCGATGTCAGCAACTGCAACACCAGCTTTTTGAGCAACTTGAGTCAATGCACGGTTGTGGTCAAGACGTAACATTGCTGTGAAGTTTTTCGCTGGAAGATCTGGAGCAGATTTCATTGCGATGTAAGCGTTTGTATTTGCAGGGTTACCTACAACTAATACTTTAACGTCACGGCTAGCAACTTCGTTTAATGCTTGACCTTGGCCAATGAAGATTTCACCGTTAACTTTTAACAAGTCAGCACGTTCCATACCAGGACCACGTGGGCGAGAACCAACTAATAATGCATAGTCAGCATCTTTAAATGCAACTTTAGGATCATCAGTCCCGATCATGCCAGCCAATAAAGGGAAAGCACAGTCATCAAGTTCCATCATTACGCCTTTAAGCGCTTGTTGTGCTTTTTCAACTGGAACTTCAAGCAATTGTAAAATAACAGGTTGATCTTTACCTAACATTTCACCGCTTGCGATACGGAATAATAAGCTGTAACCAATTTGACCTGCAGCGCCAGTCACGGCAACACGAACGGGTTGCTTCATGTAATTGTCTCCAATGAGTGTCCTTAATCGGGCTAAATAGCGATTCTACTTAACCAAATCATCATAAACGGCAAAGATTGTACTCTAAAGAAGTTGCAGATGCATGTAAAAGCGACTCATTTTCACCAAAAGTCTGATAGAAAATACAAATTAACCTTTACAAATAGATTCAATGTATGGTGAGCATTTTTCTGTGAAATGGTAGCTACTCTTAATAGCTACCTTTAATTGTAATTTCACTTGGGCAATTAGAGACTACATGATTTGAACATTGCTTATATTGGCCATTTACTGTGTAGCAAACTTTAACTTCAGTAAGTACAACATCGGAACGTGAAAGTTGGCACGAAAAACGAATGCCATTTTGTGGCAAACTCGGGTTAAGCTTTGTAAATTGTTGACGTAATGTAGATTGTTGCATTTCTACATTACTAGAACTAGTTAAATTGGCAGGGATTTTTAATCGTTCAGCGAAGTTAATAATTGTACGGAAATACTGACTGGCGTTCATAGGTACACAGCCACCAACACTCTTCCAAAGTTGCACACGAGCGTTGTTGTCTGGCATCACTCGAGCAACAACTTTAGCTTGCAAGGGCGAAAGGGTGGCAGAACTTTCAGTTGAACAGTCCGTTCTAGTTGTTTCAGGCATTAAACCCGTAATTGTGAGTGAGTACCCTTCAAGACATTTACGCTGCTTCTGTTTAGAAGGATCTAACGAACAGACAGCAGGCGTCATCTGAACATGCATGACATAACCTTGCACGTTTACAGGTTCCGCATGTAAAACAGAACTCATCAATCCAATGCTTGCACAGATGAGCCACCATGCAAGTTGCGATATTGGATGAAGTCCTAGATATCTATATTTCATTTAATTAAAACTTGGTTATGCCAATTAAAAGAATGTTCCATCATTCATCATCTAAAATTAAGGTGATGATCGCATTGGAATGACTTTCATACGCTGTATTAGCGACTGAGCGCCTTGCCCCAACACCACTCCATAATGGGTCGCATTTGTCATGACATGCTTGACATAATCTCTAGTCTCAAGCAATGGAATGGTTTCTGTATATTGATCAGCTTCAATCGGTTGGTAATCGGGTTGCCAACGTCTTGCACGATTTGGGCCAGCATTATAGCCTGCTGTCGCTAAAACAGGGTTATTGCTTAACTGCCCTTGAATCATTGATAAATAAAATGTTCCATAACGAATATTGGTATTCATTTCACTTAACGCCGCCGGATTATATGTCTCCCCCATCTGACGAGCAATCAACTTTGCTGTATCAGGCATAATTTGCATAAGGCCACCAGCTCCTACATGAGAACGTGCCGAGGTAACAAACCGACTTTCTTGACGCATTAAACCATAAGCCCACGCAGGATCAATTCCAGCATTGTAACTATGACTTACGACATTAGTCTTATGCGGAGTCACATAACGATACATATCATTATGTTTATTCGTTGTACGATCTGCTGCGTAAATTGCACGATCATACCATCCCATATCGTGAGCACGTTTTGCCGCAGCCAATAATAATCCATCGTCATGCTGAAGATATGCTTGACGGACTGCCCAGTTCCATTCACGGTTGGTATACGTTGGATTTGCGTTAATACGTCTTAAAGTAAATGCACGATTAAAGTGAATATTTTGATCTAGACGGCGTAAATCGCTTGCAGTCGGCTCGTCGTTATATGGCTGATGGTTATAACGTACACCTAGGCGGTCTTTTGCAAGAAGATTGTGATAATCATCCCCACTTTCAGCTAATTTTTTATAAATACGCTGTGCCGTGTTTTTAGAGTTACTATCGCCACGTTGTTCTGTCGCACGGGCTAACCAATATTGCCAGCGATCTTCTTGTTTCTGGGAAACTGACATGCTATCAATCGCACGAATTAAGCTTTCCCATGCGCTAAAGCGAATAGCTTGTCGTGCATAAATTTCAGCTTCTTCAGGACTTAGCGGATAACCATAGCTAGCATCAAAATATTGAAGTACTTCACGGTTAAAGTTATTTTTCATCACCGTAGTGCCACCGATATAAGCCACGGTTCGATAAAGATACTTTTGCACGCTCTCTGGAGTACCTTGCGCTACACGCTGTACATTTGCAAAAGCATTACCTAAATCATTATTCGCTAAACGACCTAATGCGAAAATCAAATAGGCATAATCTACATCGTTGGTCTTTGGAGCGGTCCATAAATAATTAAGAGGATTCGCCTGAATCTGGTTGAGCTGAGCCAAAGAAAGATTCATTCCAAGACTTTGAGCAGTTGCAAGAGCTTGTCCTGATAAGCCTGAACGTAGCTGTACCCACAGACGCTGTTGCTTATCTTGGGTACTCATTAATGGACTGGTAAGCATCATACGGCCTAGCCCAACACAAGAGTCTGGTTGTGACTCAGTGGCTAACCAAACATCTTTATATTCTGCAAATACCAATGCATCACCACTTTTAGCTCGTACCTGTGCCAAAGCACAATTTTCGGCTGGGTCAGGGTTAGAGACATAAGGTAACAATGGCTGTGCAGATACAAAATCAGCTTGTTTAACTTTTTCTTCAACATAATCCGCTGCAAGCTTCTCTGCCATAGCAGATTGTGGATAGCGCTGCGCAAAACTTACAATTGAAGTTGGAGATTGAAATCCTAAATTACTGTTTAACTTCCAGTATTCAGGATAATAGCCCAGCACATCATTTTGCATTGCAGCCTGATATTGATCTAATAAAGCAGTATTACCACTATTGGCGGCATTTAATGCATCGTTAAATTGTTCTTCTGCGGCATAAGACAATGAACAACCAAGTAAACACACAGCTCCTAACCAGCTACGATGTGCATATTTATTTTTCATCACACGACTCTTGTTTGATGAGCTCTTTTTACCTGGTCTCATAAATGTGCTAAACCCTGACTATCCACCTTTAGGCATAGTTTAATTATTCTTCGTACATTCTTTTGTTGTGTTATGTAACTATCTGATTCGACATCATTAAAATTTATGTCATTTGTCTTCATAAATCATGTGCAGCTTATGGCAGTTTATTGTTATCTGTCTGGCTCAAATACTGCTATAATGATCGGTTTGACCCGTTTTGGGTCATTTTATTATTTATCTAGATCGATCTGTTAGGAGCCTACATGACGGTTCAAACCTTCATTCCCAATGGTGCCAAAGCTGCCTCAGAAAACACTGTTACCCAGCCAACGCACACCACTGATGTTTCAATAAAGAAATTATATATTGAAACTCAAGGGTGTCAGATGAATGAGTATGACAGTCACCGTATGGCAGACCTTTTAGGGGATTCTCACGGTTATGTTTTAACAACTAACCCTAATGAAGCAGATATTCTGCTCATGAATACATGTTCTATCCGTGAAAAAGCACAAGAGAAAGTATTTAGTGAATTAGGCCGCTGGCGCAAACTAAAAGAACAAAATCCTGATCTTGTGATTGGTGTAGGTGGTTGTGTTGCATCTCAAGAAGGTGACAACATTCAAAAACGTGCGCCATATGTCGACATGATTTTTGGCCCACAAACTTTACACCGTTTACCACAAATGCTTGACCAACATCATGCACAAGTGGAAAAGCCGAAAAAAGAAAAAATTAAGCTCGTTGATATTTCATTCCCGGATATTGAAAAGTTCGACTTCTTACCTGAACCGCGCGTAGAAGGTTTCAAAGCATTCGTTTCTATTATGGAAGGTTGCTCTAAATACTGCTCTTTCTGTGTGGTTCCATATACTCGTGGCGAAGAGGTTTCTCGTCCACTTGATGATGTGCTTGCAGAAATCGCGGGTCTTGCTGAAAAAGGCGTTCGTGAAATTAGCTTACTTGGTCAAAATGTAAACGGATATCGTGGTGAAACATTCGAAGGTGGTATTTGTACCTTCCCTGAATTGTTACGACTCGTTGCAGAAATTCCTGGAATTGGCCGTTTACGTTATACAACTTCACATCCACTTGAGTTCTCCGATGAACTTATTCAGTGTTATGAAGATTTACCTCAAATGGTTTCACACTTACATTTGCCTGTACAAAGTGGATCAAATGATGTACTTAAAGCAATGAAGCGAAATCACACTATTGATGTATACATCGACAAGATTGCTAAGTTACGTAAAATACGTCCGGATATGCATTTATCGAGCGATTTTATTATTGGTTTCCCAGGCGAAACTGACGAAAACTTTGCAGAAACATTGCAATTTATCAAAGATTTAGACTTCGATCACTCATATAGCTTTGTTTACTCAAAACGCCCGGGTACACCAGCATCTGACTTACCAGATACAACTCCTGAACATGTTAAAAAAGAACGTTTAGCACAAGTTCAACAAGTCATTAAGCAATCAAGTATTGAGAAAACTGATGCAATGCTTGGCAAAATTGAACGTGTAATTATCGAGAAAGTGTCTGATCAAGACCCTAATATTTTAGTAGGTACAGCAGACAATACTCGCTTAGTAACTTTTGTAGGTGATGCTTCTTGGGTTGGCCGTTTTGCCGAGATCGAGATTACTGAAATTAAAACTTTAAATTTAGTTTACGGTGAACTCTTGAATCTTGAGCCTGACGTGGCGTAATGTAGAGGTATTCTAAAGTCTACTGAAAGGTTTTCTCTTGACTGCAGCGATTCGACGTACCGTAACATTTCCTGAAATTTCAATGGAACGTTTAAAGAGCATCTTGGGTGCCTATAATGGGCACCTTAAGCAAATCGAACAGCGTTTAGATGTCAAAATTACTCATCGTG
This sequence comes from Acinetobacter sp. 1130196, assembly GCF_000588095.1. Taxonomy (NCBI): domain Bacteria; kingdom Pseudomonadati; phylum Pseudomonadota; class Gammaproteobacteria; order Moraxellales; family Moraxellaceae; genus Acinetobacter; species Acinetobacter sp. 1130196. The sequence continues at coordinate 11,007 of NZ_JFWX01000011.1, forward strand.
GAGATGTTTTTCACATAGATGGTGAGATAGATGCTGTTGGGAGAGCCGAAGCATTATTGCAACGACTCTACGAAGAAACTGAAGAGTCTCAGCAAATCAGTGCTGATCTATTACATCTCTTGATTCAATCTTCACAAACTGAACGTAATTTCGAGTTAGTTGGTGAAGAGATGGAAGAGCATGATGCGCCAATGGATGTCTATTTCCAGACTCGAAAAGGTCGCATTAATCCACGTGGTGCCAATCAAAAACGCTATGTACAACGTATTTTACAAAGCGATATTTCTTTTGGTGTAGGCCCTGCTGGTACAGGTAAGACTTATTTAGCAGTTGCCGCCGCAGTCGACATGTTAGAGCGTAATGAAATCCAGCGGATTTTACTTGTTCGCCCTGCGGTAGAAGCAGGAGAAAAGCTCGGTTTCTTACCGGGTGATCTCACCCAGAAAATTGATCCATACCTACGTCCTCTTTACGATGCCCTTTACGAAATGCTTGGCTTTGAAAAAGTTGCCAAGTTAATCGAGCGTCAAGTGATTGAAGTGGCGCCTCTTGCTTATATGCGTGGCCGTACACTTAACCATTCATTTGTAATTTTGGATGAAGCGCAAAACACTACGCCTGAACAAATGAAAATGTTCTTGACCCGTTTAGGTTTTGGCTCTCGTGCAGTGATTACAGGTGACATTACCCAAGTAGATTTACCTCGAGGCCAACAATCCGGTTTGGCACACGCCCTTCGTGTACTTGAGAATATTAAAGAAATTCATATTACCCGTTTCCATTCTCGCGACGTTGTACGTCATCAACTTGTTCAAAAAATTGTTGAAGCGTATGAAGGTTGGGATGGTGAACAACAGCGTCTTAATGCTGAAGCACGCGCTGAACGTAAAGCACGCCAAGAAGCATTAGTCGCTGAAAACGATACAGCAGCAGACCTGCAACATCAGGATGCCTAAGGATTCACTTTGAAAATCAGTTTAAGTTTACAACAAGACTTTCAATCCCCTGAGTTAGAGCTCAAACGAGCTCAACTCAAAAAAATTATTGAGACAACTTTACGCCACGTTGGCTACAAAGAAGACTGTGAAATTGGTGTTGCCTGTGTTGATCTGGAAGAAAGCCATCAACTTAACTTGCAATATCGTGAGAAAGATAAACCCACCAATGTTCTCTCGTTTCCAAGCGACATTCCCGAAGAAGTCCTACCAATGCTTGATGCATTACCACTAGGTGATTTGGTGATTTGTATTCCACTGGTACTACAAGAAGCTCTGGAACAAAAGAAAACTGCCCAAAATCATTTTGCACATCTTTTAGTACATGGTGTTCTGCACTTACTCGGCTATGACCATGAAATAAGTGATGAAGATGCAGAAGAAATGGAAGGTTTAGAGATCGAAATTTTAGCTAAACTCAATATTGCTAATCCTTATCAGGAATAACCAATTTCTCTCAAACTATTAAGAACGCAAATAGCTTCTTAATTCATTTTAAAATGTGGATATCCTAAAAGTTATCCACATTTTTTCATTAATGAACTTCAAACTCGGCTTCAGCTGGATCAAAACGCCAAGTACGTACAATACGTAGCTCGGAAATATCCTTCATATTTGTATCAAAACGACCAAACGGTGCTCCACGACGTACTGATGCCTTTGCTGCCTCATCTAAAACTGGATGTCCTGAACTTTCAAGTAAACGAATTGCACGAATTCCCCCTTGAGCATTTAAAATTACCATAAGGCGGACTTCACCTTTTAGCTGTTGCTGCTTGGCTTCTTCTGGATAATAGCGGTTACCGTAAAGCTCTACTTTTTCACGGAATTTATCTAGATAAGCTGCTGAGGCATCTTTCTTGGCTTGAATACCATCTACTGTTTTTATTTTTTGTTGGCGGCTGAAATCTTGCTGACGTTGCAAATATTGAGCTTCAAGGCTCGCGACCATTGCGGCTTTTGCTTGAAATTGGCTCTGTAACTGTTCAAGTGCTTTTTTCCTTTGGCTCTCCTCTGCTTGTTTCTGCCAACTCAACACAGTCATTAATACTTTTTCTTCAAATTTAAGTTCTCTTTGTTGCCGCACTTTTTCCAAAGTGTCTAACTGAGCTTCGCCAGTTGAAGCATCAGTCGGCATAGGCGTCGGAGAATTACTGGACATTCGATGAGCCGCTCGAAAAGTTCCCGAACCCTGCTGGTCTGCTTGAGCTAAAAAGTCTGCATGCTTAACGATCTCTCCTGTAGGACGAACCGATATCGCAATTTCTTTAGTCGATTGTTCTGATGGTGCAGGCATCGCAAAATGGATGAGCAGCACAAAAGTATGCAATAAGATTGCGAGTATTATCGCGACAATAAAGACTCGGTCTTGCCACCAATAATGAAAAGGCTCTATAGAAAGACTTCTTTTTTTCAACATAATCTTAAAAGCATATAAATGCCTTTTCCCCAGAGTATTAATAACCGAACAAAATACAAACTGATATTCAAATATGGATAAAAGTGTGATTCACTTCAAATATAGGTTTTTATCCATTTTCATTTTGTGAAAATGTATCAATTAAATTTGTTACACTGCAATATCAAAACCTGTTTTTAACATAATAAAGAGTGTGTTGTTTCTTTAATAATTCATCTTCTGGAAGTTCTTTTATGCAAACGCTATTTTCCTCATTAGTCAAACGTCTTCATAAAGTCTACCGAAAAGCTGAAGCCTTCATTGAGGAAGAAAGAGATTTTACATTGTCGCAAACTTTTCTAAATGCGACCTTAGAACGTTACGTGACTAATAATGTCGAGTTTTTAGATGATCTACATGCAGACCTTTATCATGACTGGTTAAGGCTATATGCCACAATGCATGTTAAAGGTTTAGAGACAACTTTATCTGTCGACTTAAAATTGATACAGATGGAATTCAACAAAGAACAGCAACTTATTGTATTTGAACAAATTAGTAATACACAAATTGTAGAAGCTAAATATAAAAATTTCTGGCAAAAGATTGCTGTAAAAGCTGCTATTTTTTACTATCACAAAATTCTAAAAAAAGATCCATTGGGCATGATTTTAGAGCGTTTTAACGTAGCCCAAGAAAAAGATGACCTTATCTTTCTAGACCTAAATCGTTGGTTCGGTAAAAAAGCCAGCATTATTGAAACTTTAGGAAAGGTACATATCAACTATGCTCGAGTACGTGAAGCAGAATTAGTCGTCTTTGGTAACGTCAATCTTGCCGCGTTACTTTTCCGAGACCAAGAAGATGATTTTGAAGATGATCTTGAAGACACTGAAATTACGCCAATACAGCAAAAAGATGCATAACAACTGTATGAGCTAAAGAAATTCATTGTTAAAAAACACAAAGAGATTACATATTTAGCATAAATCCTGATTTTTTCTCCATGATCAACAGGCATAATATGCAAAAGTCATAGATGCATCAGCACTGACCTTTCAGTCTGTACAAGGATATTTACTTATGGCAACAAAATTTCTGAAATCATTCAGCATCGCAACTGGTATTTCGACAACTTTGCTTATTGCAAGTTTCTCTAGCCATGCACTTGCCATGAGCCCATTTCAGGCAAATTATCAGTTTACCTATAATAATAAAGGCATGGGTTCAGCAACACGCGCACTTAGTCAACAAGGCAATAACTGGACTTATCTATTCACTGCAAAAGCAGGCGGAATTGCTTCTGCGAGCGAAACAAGTAAATTTAGTTTTGCAAATGGCAAAATCGGATCACAAAGCTTTAGCCGTACCAGTAAAATTTTAATTCATAACAATACTATGAATATTAATTTTAACCCTGGCAATAAGACAATTAGCACCAAGAAAGATGATAAAGCACGAACATTTGCTTGGCAGCCTGGCGTACTTGACGAGCTAAATGCTGAATTGCAAGTGCGTGAAGATTTAAAAAATGGTTCACTTAAGTCTTCGTATCCTCTTGCCGATGCAAAAGAAGTTGAAAACCGCCGTTTTGTAAAACAAGGCAGCGAAAAAATTAAAACTTCTTATGGCACTTTTGATACTGTAAAAGTTGTCTTAGAACATGGCCGACCAGATCGTAGTACGATTTTTTGGCTAGCGCCTAAATTAGACTACTTACCGGTTAAGGTAAGTCATATTGATGGCAAAACATCTTATGGTTTGTTATTAACAAGTTATAGCGGTAAAACGAATTAAAGCTTGCATTTTTTCGGATGCTTTTTAAAATACGCATTTGCTTTAAAAGCATCCGTCTAGAGGATTCTCCCGTGCACGCACTAGAACAGAAAATCTTAACAGAAGGTATCGTTCTATCTGATCAAGTGTTGAAAGTCGACGCTTTCTTAAATCACCAAATTGACCCTGTCCTCATGCAGCAGATTGGTAAAGAATTTGCCGCTCGCTTCAAAGATGCAGGGATTACCAAGATTATTACCATTGAAGCTTCAGGTATTGCGCCAGCAATCATGGCAGGTTTAGAACTTGGTGTACCTGTGATTTTTGCTCGTAAATATCAATCGCTGACTTTGAAAGACGATTTATATCGCGCCAAAGTGTTTAGTTTTACTAAACAAACAGAAAGTACTATTGCTATTTCAAATAAACACATCAACTCAAGCGATAAAGCTTTAGTAATTGATGACTTTTTGGCAAATGGTCAAGCTGCACTTGGTTTGATTGACTTAATTCACCAAGCAAACGCAGAGGTTGTAGGTGTTGGTATTGTGATTGAGAAATCATTCCAACCTGGCCGTGATTTATTGCTTGAGAAAGGTTACCGCGTTGAATCATTAGCACGTGTTAAATCACTTACTGATGGCACAGTAACTTTTGTTAAAGAATAAAATTGTTTCAATAAAAAAAGAGCGGACTTTCGCTCTTTTTTTATTTTTATAAAACTATAGGCAAAGCTTTTTTACCACTTCACCTAAACGTCTACCTTGTGCTTCACATAAAAGCTTTTCATCTTGGCTTAAACTTTGGTCATGTCTAGGACCACTCACATGGCTTGCACCATAAGGAGTTCCGCCAGTTTTCGTATTCGACAACGCAGGAATAGAATTTGGCAAACCTAAAATCATCATGCCGTGATGAAATAATGGAGGTAACATCGTCAACAAAGTACTTTCTTGTCCACCATGCATTGAACCAGAAGAAGTAAAAACGCATGCTGGTTTATCATGCAAAGCACCATTTAACCAAAGACTTGTGGTCTGATCCCAAAAATACTTCATTTCGCTCGCCATATTACCAAAGCGGGTTGGAGACCCTAGAGCCAAGCCTGCACAATTGGCTAAATCCTCTAAAGTACAATAAATATCGCCTTCTTCGGGAATGCTCGGTTCAGCCTCAGTTACAACTGTTGCAATATTGGGTACTGTTCGTATTTTTACACTGATACCTGCAGATTCAACACCATTCGCAATAAGATGCGCCATTTCTTTAGTAGAACCATATTTACTGTAATAAAGCACAAGAATGTAAGGTTGCATCGGTTTCATGAATTTTGTTAAAAAGAACACTATACGGTATTTTTTATTTTTTTGGCTTAGCCAATTTTATGAAATTTTAAAGGTGATTGATTTTTAAAGGCAACCGTAACAAATATTTGTAAAAGCTTTTTACTACCTTTTGTTACCATTATACATAGGGAACTTTCAGAATACTTTTTTATTCTTTAGGTTAAAGTTTTCCTCACACCAACCATAGTGTTCTCAACCGAATACACCGGTGAATATCAATCACCCACATCATGATTAAAAAAATCGGGATAGATGACGCATGTTAGAACGTTTTTTGAAGAGACTTCCTTTTTATAACAAGACCTGGTTTCAATTTATTTTATTCGTAATTAAGCGTTTCGAAGCTGATCGTTGCCGGGAACAGGCAGGCTCTCTCACCTACACAACTCTTTTTGCCGTTGTGCCGATGCTAACGGTATTTTTGGTTATTATTTCTTCAATTAAAGCGTTAGAACCAGCCAGACAACAGTTACAGCACTTAATTTATAGTAATTTTTTACCTAAAAGCACAATTGCATTTGATAAAGCACTTAATGCTTTTACTGAAAAATCTAGCAATTTAACTGTGATTGGCGTGTTATTTCTATTTGTCACCACAGTTTTAATGCTGACCACAATTGAAACTGTTTTTAATCGTATATGGCGAGTAAAAGAAACCCGTAGCGGCATTGTTGGCTTTATGCGTTATTGGACCATTATCTCACTTGGTCCGATTATTTTAGGCAGTGCATTTGTTATTTCATCAACTGTTGCATCTATGAACTTATTGAGTAATAACTTCACGGGCTATCAACTTGATGGTGCATTCTTGCTCTGGCTTATTTCTTTTGTTCTTACTGTTCTAGGTTTTTTCATTTTATATTGGACTATTCCCAACCGCACAGTCCCTCTATTTTCAGCAGCAATTGCCGCCTGTTTAAGTGCTGTACTGTTTGAAATACTCAAAAATTTATTTAGCTTTGTGATGTCAAACTTTACCAGTTATGAAATCATATATGGCGCATTTGCAGCAGTACCTATTTTCCTATTATGGGTCTTCTTATCTTGGAATATTGTGTTGCTCGGTGTCGAGGTGAGTTTTGCGCTTACTGCTTTTCACTCGGGTAAAGAACAAAAAAGACATCCCGTACTCATGCTACTTGATATTTTAGAATTATTTTATAAAAAGCAAAAACTTGGTGAAAGTGTAAGTGATAAAGAAGCATTGGCAATTTTAGGCCGTGGTGAGATTGGCCGTTGGCCCGCTTATGTGGTTTTACTCGAAGAGCAAAATTTAGTGAAACGTACAGATAAAGATGAATATGTTTTAGTGCGTAATTTATCTCAAGTCGATTTTTGGAGCTTCTTTACTGCATTGCCTTATCCACTTCCTTTACGTCCGGATGTATTAAATGTACATGATGATGATGAATGGATGGAAAGAATTGGCCCTGCTTTAGTAGAATCAAATGACTATTTAGCTGCGAAACTCTCAATTCCACTTTCAACAATTTTTGAAGAGAAATAATATTTAACTCACAACAGGGCTTAACCTTTGTTTGGTTGGCCCTGCTTTAGACTCATCACAACTATTCCAGATAGCACTAAAATACTTCCAAAAATAAATTTAATTTCTAATTTTTCATTTAACAACAAAACACTAAACAGCACACCAAATAGTGGCGTCAGAAAAGAGAAAACTCCTAATCGTGAAGCTAAATAATTTCTGAGTAGCCAAAACCATAATAGTAAACTTGCAAAAGATACAATTAAAGTTTGAAAGCTTAAGCTTAGAATTGTTAAAGCTGTTAAATGAATAGTTGTTTGACCTGTCAAAAAAGCGATTGAGATTAATAAAATAAAACAACCCGTTAATTGATAAAATAAAGTTTGAGTTGCTGGTGCTTGGGCTAAAGAAGATAAACGAACGATAATGGTACTCAGTGCCCATGCAAGTCCAGCCATAAGTGCATATAAATCACCTAATAAAACTTGCGCTATAGCTGGTGCATTTATAGCTGTGGTTGTAGGGTAAAATGTAATAATAATTCCCATAAAAGCTAAAGCAATACCTCCCCATTGCGCTCGGTTCAAGCGTTCAGTAGGAAATTTCCAATGTAATCCTAAGGCGACAAAAATTGGAGCGGTATAGAGTAAAACTACAGTATGAGAAGTCGAAGTAAACTTTAAAGCTTCGGTAACGAAATAAAACTCTAATGAAAAAAATAAAGCGACAAGAGCACCAGCTTTACATTGCTGATAAGAAAACAGATGAATCGAATGATCACGCCACAATAAAGGTAGAACTAGAACTGCAGATAAACCAGAGCGTAAAGCAATTTGCATAATCGGTGAAATATCTGGTGCTGCTATTTTCAGAACCACCTGTTGCAGCCCTAACACCATACATAAAAGCACCATTAAAGCCGAGGCTCTGGCATCTAGATTTTTGCGCTCTTCCATATAGCACCTTTCTTTATAGCGAAAAATCTGACTATAGAACTGTCTTATTTACATGATATAGTGAAAAACAGACAACACATAAGCAATTTCAGGCAATTTTCAAAGATGAAAAAATCAGCTCAACGTGTGCAGGATTTTCAGGAAATTCCTGCTCATAACGCCATCCCTGATTTGCTTTGGTTCCGTATCCGCAATGCGCCCGCAGAGACGGTTTACCCTCAACATGCACATGCATGGGGTGAATTTATTTATGCGTTTAGTGGTGTACTCGAAGTTAATATTGATCAAATTAATTATTTAACTCCGCCTCCTAATGGGATTTGGTTACCGCCTTATACCAAACATAGCGGAATTAACCGCAACCAAGTGACTCATGCAACTTTATATGTTCATGAAAGTCTGTGCCAAAAGTTACCGCAGAAAGCCGGTATCCTATTAACATCCCCACTTGTACCTGCTTTACTCGATCACTTGAGGCAAAATCCCCAAGATGAAACCCGGATCGAATATATACGGCTACTCCAAGTTTTATTAGATCAACTCATAAAAGCGGATTTGGTCGGTAGTTATTTACCTACAACAAATCATCCAGCCTTAGCCAAAATACTAAATGATTTACATCAATGTCCTGCTGACAATAGTACTTTGCAAGAAATTGCTGAACGGAACAATATGACCGAAAGAACGTTAGCTCGTTACAGTCAAAAAGAGTTAGGAATGTCTTTACATGAGTGGAGACAAAGACTAAAAGTCATGAAAGCGATGACTATGCTCAATCAAGGTAAAACCATAGAAAATATTGCTTTTGATTTAGGCTACGCCAGTGCATCAGCATTTATATATATGTTTAAACGTTGGATGGGTTTTACACCAGACCAGTTCCGAAAGCTCTATCAATAAATTAATGTTGGGTATAATAAAAAACCCTATTATTGGTTCAATAATAGGGTTCAAAACTTAGTGAGGTAAATCAAATTATGCTTTCACAAAGGTTTCCCAAATAAAATCCTGAGTCGCACCTTTCAAAGTCATTTTTAGCTGATCACCAGCATGTAATGGTCCTACACCCGCTGGCGTGCCAGTCATAATGACATCGCCCGGTTCAAGTGAGAACACCTGATTAATATCTGTTAATAGATAAGCTATATTAAACATGAGTAAGGCGGTATTACCATCTTGACGCAGTTCATTATTAATATGGAAAGTAAATTTAGTTTCTTCCCAATTCTTAATTTCACTTACATCTACCCAGTCCGCAAGTACGCATGAGCCATCAAATGCTTTTGCTCTTTCCCAAGGTTGACCTTTATCTTTTAATTCATTTTGTAAGTCACGTAATGTTAAATCCAATCCTAAAGTCACTGCACCAATAGCTTGTAGTACTTTTTGCGGATCGGTTTCTCCTTTTAGTGGCTGATCAATACGTAAAACAAACTCACATTCGAAATGACAGCTACCCCAAGCAGGATTCCATGAAATACCGTCATCCAAACCAATCAAACTACTTGGAGGCTTGATAAACAATACTGGTCGTCCCGGCATTGCATTGTTCAGCTCTTTTACATGATCAGCATAACTTCTGCCCACACAAACGATTTTTGAAGGACGTGTTTTCATGAGGCTTCCTTTATTGTTGCGGCTAATAATTCCAATAACTTACTTCTTGAATGTATTTTCAAATATAGTTTGATCTGAAGCTTGAGCAAAGGCACGTTTCGGTACAATAATGACCGTTTTATTTTTTAACTCAAGCATATAAGTTAGTTTACCTTTGGCAAAAGTCTGTACATCACCATACTGTACAACTTGTTTACGGCCAGCGGCATAAAGCTCAAAGTAATCTTGGTATAAATCGATCCCCTGCTCGCTCTTACCAAATTGATAACGAACAAATTGACGTTTAAACATCATAGGTAAAAGCCAATAGCGCATTAAACCTTGCATAATCAGGAAAAAAATACCCAAAGCAACATAGTAGCGACCAACGCCTGATAAGCCTAAATAAAAACCCCAAATAACAATTGCAATACTAATAACAGGGGTTAAAAAACGTGTGAATTGTTTCTTTCCGAATGTCACCAAGCCAAACCCATCTTGAGACTCTTCTAAATTTAAATAATAACGTAAAGATAAAGCGCTTTTTTGCTCGGTCATCACTATGTATCAATATTGAATAAATCGAAACTATTAGAGCATATTCATCTACGCTTTAAAATGAATCAAAAGTGATTTTTTATTTTTGCTCGAACTATAAAGCCTTCACTCATACAAGCTGCTTACTCGTTTCATATATAGAACGTAGATTCATATTTTTAAGGCTTATTCCATATCTTTAAATTTATAAAATACTTCTATTGTCTCTTTAGTGGAATACGTCATGTCTTTCTTTGCAAAACTATTTGGCTTAAATCAAAAAACGACAGCTCAAGAAGATGTGGCTTTAAAAGCCGCTCAAGAGCTAGAATCTTCAAATGAAACTTCTTTTATAGAACTCATTAAGAACCGCCGCTCTATTTATGCAATTGGAAATAACTTAAATCAATCAAATGATGAAATTGAAAAGTTAATTCAAGAAGCAATCAGACACAGCCCTTCTGCTTTTAACTCTCAATCATCTCGCGCTGTCATTTTATTTGGACAATCACATCATAAATTCTGGAATACAGTTCTTGAAGTTTTAAAAAGTATTGTTCCAGCTGAAGCTGTATCTGGAACAGAACAAAAAATTCAAAGTTTTGCTGCTGGTGCAGGCACAGTTTTGTTTTATGAAGATCAGAACGTGGTTAAAGGTTTACAAGAACAGTTTGCAGCTTATGCTGATAATTTCCCGATCTGGTCAGAGCATTCAACAGCAATCGCACAATTTGCGGTCTGGAACATTTTAACCGAACAAGGTATTGGCGCTTCATTGCAACACTACAACCCAATTATTGATGAAAAAATTAATGTTTTATTTAATATTCCATCTGAATGGAAGCTAAGAGCTCAGTTAGTTTTTGGTTCTATTGAAGCTAAAGCTGGTGAAAAAACCTTTATTGATGATGAAAGTCGTTTTAAAACATTCGGATAATAGTTTTTTTGAATTTAGAACTTTTTAAAGCTGGTCGCCATGTGCACCAGCTTTTTTATTAGAATCCATATAAAATAGGCACAAAAAAACCGCTATATAGCGGTTAATTCTTCAAGTGGTGCGCTCAGAGAGATTCGAACTCCCGACCCCTTAGTTCGTAGCCAAGTGCTCTATCCAGCTGAGCTATGAGCGCGTACTTGATGGAGGGCATTATACGCAGTTTTTTCATTTTAGAAAGACCTTTTTCATCTTTTTGTCATCAAGCGTCTAGTTCTTAGCCATAATAAAATACCTCAGCAACATAGCTGTCCAAAAAAGGATTGTTTGCCCATAAAATGTATTTGAAATATTTTTTTGCAATTAAAGTTTTCTGTCTTCATCTATCCAATTTGGGCATTTTGGCCAAATTGACAGAAATAAAAGCCTAGCTTTTTAGTCAGGATTATATAAATAATATATTTCTACTTATGCAAAAGTATTTTTATAAATAAAATTATTTAGCATTAATAATTATAAAAAATAATAATAAAATGAGAGAAACATACATTCATCTTCAAACTATATATTATAAAAAAAATTATTATTTTTATGTCTAAATCAGAATGAATAACTAATTGTCAAAATATTATAAGTATCAAATTATTTGAGTAGAAATATGCATTGACACTTTTTGAGATCTACCCAATACTAAATTTTAATTATTGAGAAACATATCTCAATAATTGCCTAACGCAATAAATAAATACTTACTTAAAAATACATAAATATACAGGAAATAGACCATCATGTTCTTACTGAAAAATCTCGTATCTTCGATAACAAAAGTTACTCAGGACCTGGGTAATGTTGTATCGGTGAATCCTGTTGTAAACACAGGTTCTCCTGTTAATGTAAACGTTTCCGACATAAATATTGCTAATGGAAATGTTTCAACATCAGGCTTACTCTCTAATGTACTTTCAACTGTAACCAATACAGTCTCGCATGCTACAACAGGATTAGTTTCTGATGTAGTGGGTACCGTAACTGGTACTACAGGCTCAACAAATCCATTAGGAACCATAACCAATGTGGTAGGTGGTTTAACTGGTGGCGTGACTGGCGGTAGCCCTGTTGGTGGATTAACCAACGTTATTGGTGGTGTAACTGGCGCTATTGGCGGTGTAACTGGTGGTGCTACTGGTAGCAATCCTGTTGGTACCGTGACCGATATTATTGGTGGTGTCACTGGTGGTGTAGTCGGAGGTGGAACTTCTCCACTGGCACCAGTTGTTAACGTCGTACAAAGCGGTATTGACGTGCTACAAGGTGTCGAAAGTCTAAAAACCAGCATTATTGATACAGGCATTAATACTGTTGCGGACACTGTAGTTGGCGTACTTCCTCAAACTGAACATCCTGTTACTGATATTGCTCACCTCGGTACATTAACTTTTGAAACTTCTCGCGATACTGTAAATGGTGCTTTAGAAACAGTTTCTCATTTAGTAGGTGGTGACATCCAAGGAGCTACCCAATCTGCAACAGGTATTCTTGGAACACTTGTTCATAACGGTTCAACTGCAACTGGTATTTTAACTGACATTCTTGGTGGTGTGACAGGTGCTATTGGCGGTGTAACTGGTGGCGCTACTGGTGGCAACCCGCTTGGTACTGTAACTGACATTATTGGTGGGGTAACTGGCGCTATCGGTGGTGTAACTGGTGGCACTACTGGTGGTAACCCGCTTGGTACTGTAACTGACATTATTGGTGGGGTAACTGGTGCTATTGGCGGTGTAACTGGTGGTGCTACTGGCGGTAACCCGCTTGGTACTGTGACTGACATTATCGGTGGGGTAACTGGTGCTATCGGCGGTGTTACTGGTGGTACTACTGGCGGTAACCCGCTTGGTACTGTAACTGACATTATCGGTGGTGTGACGGGCGGGATTATTGGTGGTGGTGCATCTCCTATTTCCCCGGTTGTTGATGCCGTTCAAAGTGGTATTGATGTTCTTCAAGGTGTGGAAAGTTTAAAAACTAGCATTATTAATACAGGCATTAATACTGTTGCGGACACTGTAGTTGGCGTACTTCCTCAAACTGAACACCCTGTTACTGATATTGCTCACCTCGGTACATTAACTTTTGAAACTTCTCGCGATACTGTAAATGGTGCGCTTGAAGTTGTATCTGATTTAGTGGGCGGCAATATCCAAGGTGCAACTGATCATGCGACTGGTATTGTCAACACTCTCGTTTCAAATGGCACAACTGCGACTGGCATTTTAACCGACATTCTTGGTGGCGTAACTGGTGCTATTGGTGGTGTTACTGGTGGTACCACTGGCGGTAACCCGCTTGGTACTGTGACTGATATCATCGGTGGTTTAACTGGTGGCGCTACTGGTGGTAACCCGCTTGGTACTGTGACTGATATCATCGGTGGTTTAACTGGTGGTGTTACTGGTGGTAACCCTCTTGGCACTGTGACTGACATTATCGGTGGTGTGACGGGCGGTAATCCTCTTGGTACTGTGACTGACATCATCGGTGGTGTAACGGGCGGTAATCCTCTTGGTACTGTGACTGACCTTATCGGTGGTTTAACTGGTGGCGCTACTGGCGGCAATCCGCTTGGTACTGTGACTGACATCATCGGTGGTGTAACGGGCGGGATTATTGGTGGTGGTGCATCTCCTATTTCCCCAGTTGTTGATGCCGTTCAAAGTGGTATTGATGTTCTTCAAGGTGTGGAAAGTTTAAAAACTAGCATTATTAATACAGGCATTAATACTGTTGCGGACACTGTAGTTGGCGTACTTCCTCAAACTGAACACCCTGTTACTGATATTGCTCACCTCGGTACATTAACTTTTGAAACTTCTCGCGATACTGTAAATGGTGCGCTTGAAGTTGTATCTGATTTAGTGGGTGGCAATATCCAAGGTGCAACTGATCATGCGACTGGTATTGTCAACACTCTCGTTTCAAATGGCACAACTGCGGCTGGCATTTTAACCGACATTCTTGGTGGTGCGACTGGTGCTATTGGCGGTGTTACTGGTGGTGTAGGCGGTGATAGTCCACTTGGCACTGTAACTGACATTATTGGTGGTTTAACTGGTGGTGCTACTGGAAGTAACCCACTTGGCACAGTTACCGATATTATCGGTGGTGTGACTGGGGGTACAGCTGGCAGCAACCCTATTGGTGTCGTAACAGATATCGTAGGTAGCTTAACTGGTGGTGTAACTGGTACAGGTAGCACAGATGTTATTTCTAACTTATTAGGTGGAGTAACTGGTAACTTAGGCGGAGTAACTTCTACAGTATCTAACGTAACAGACACGGTTCATACTTTAGTACCTCAGTCACTACTTACTGACCACTTCTTAAATATCTCTGTACACACTGTTTAATAATCTTCAAGAAAGCCACTGATAAAGTGGCTTTCTTTTTTAAATATATTTTTAAATATTAATTAATAATTAATTCATCTCTTGCCATCTATAATATTTCTTATGTGCTAGCTCTAACATTGCATAATCATTAGGAGTATCTCCATAAGCATAAATTGTAGAATATTGGGTTAGATCATATTTATTTTTTATTCTATTTACTTTTTCTAAATAACCACAATCACCATTAATAAAATTACCCGTTAAAATACCATTATCTATTTCAAGTTGATTATAGATAACGTCCAAATCTAAAGACTGACACCAACTTTCTAAATAAACACCTAATGAAGCGGATACCACAACAACCTGATCTCCTTGCTGTTTATGCCAGTGAATACGTTCTAAAGCATTTTCACGAATACAGGTAGGAATTACCGTTTTAGCAAACTCTTGTCCCATATATTTTAGAAAATCCGCATCGTAGCCTATATATCCCACCTGACAGAGCTTAGTTCGTATGATTTTATCCGTTCCCCATCCGAACTTATATCCTGCAATATAAGGCGCAAGCCGAAGACCACCTAATATTTGAGTTTTTCTACTCAAAGAGAATTTAAGAAATAAACTAAAAGTATCGTTATGAGTGATTGTGCCATCAAAGTCAAATAAAGCCAGATTCATTTATCATTATCTCTAATATAATTAAAAAGTTATAAATTTAGATTTTTAAAATTTTACTAAATAACAGGCACAAAAAAACCGCTATAAAAGCGGTTAATTCTTCAAGTTGGTGCGCTCAGAGAGATTCGAACTCCCGACCCCTTAGTTCGTAGCCAAGTGCTCTATCCAGCTGAGCTATGAGCGCGTAACTTGTGTGCTTTTCAGCGATTCGTTCTGTTTTACTTGGTGCGCTCAGAGAGATTCGAACTCCCGACCCCTTAGTTCGTAGCCAAGTGCTCTATCCAGCTGAGCTATGAGCGCGTAACTTGTGTGCTTTTCAGCGATTCGTTCTGTTTTACTTGGTGCGCTCAGAGAGATTCGAACTCCCGACCCCTTAGTTCGTAGCCAAGTGCTCTATCCAGCTGAGCTATGAGCGCATTAAGTAAATGGCGGTGAGAGAGGGATTCGAACCCTCGATACCAGTAATAGGTATGCTTCCTTAGCAGGGAAGTGATTTCAGCCACTCATCCACCTCACCGGAACGAGCCGCCATAATACAAACTAAAACCTTATTGTTCAAGTCATCATACTGAAATTTTCTTATTTTTTCGTTCAATGAATTATTTTTTAAGCAATTTCCTTATTATTTTCGTCTTTTTCGATCAAACGCTTGTTAAGATAGATATTATTTCTTCATTAAAATACAGTAGCGCATAACACATTATTGCAAACCTAAACGTGCAGTTCGGGTCTGCATGACTTATGCTAAACTTATCTGCCAAGCGTGAAACCAAAAGACATGACAAAAAACTGGGCTGATCCCGAAGCGAAAGCTGAAGCTGAACGTTATGACAATCCTATTCCAAGCCGTACTCTAATATTAGATACGTTGGAACAATTGCAAACGCCGCAATCTCATGCAGAACTTGTTGACCATTTTCATATTCAAGACCAAAAAAGTATCGAAGCTTTAAGCCATCGCTTAAGTGCAATGGTTCGTGATGGCCAAATCATGAAAGAAGGGTTCAAGTTTCAGTTAGTGGCAGACCAACCAACCTATGAAGCCACTGTCTATATTAATAGTAAAGGTTTAGGCACTGCACATATTGATGGCCAAGATGATCTTTTGCTTCCTGAGCGCGAGTTACGTTTAGTCTTTAACGGCGATCGCGTCCGAGTTCGGCAGACCTCAGTAGACCGAAAAGGTAAACCGTGGGGTTTCATTACCGAGGTTCTCCAACACCGTGTAAAACAGTTAATTGGTAAATTGTCGATACACGAGGGTGAATACTTTATTCAACCCAATAATCCAAATCAGCATCAACCTATCCCATTAGAAAAAGAATTAGTTGCACATGCCAAAGCAAATGTTGGCGATATGCTTCGTGTTGCTATCGATACCTATCCAACCCGCGAAGAGTTTGCTACGGCGCATATTATTCAATCTATGGCCGATAAAGCTGATACAGAAATTATTATCCCACAAACCATTCTTGAGTTTGGCTTGCCTTATGAATTCCCAGATGAAGTTATAAAAGAAGCAGAAAGTTTTAAGGAACCTTCTGCACAAGACCGTGAAGGTCGAGTTGATTTAAGAGATTTAGCACTCGTCACAATCGATGGTGAAGATGCTCGAGATTTCGATGATGCTGTGTATGCAGAAAAACGTCCTGGTGGCGGTTATCGCGTTGTTGTAGCAATTGCTGATGTAAGCCACTATGTACGCCTAGGCTCGGCACTAAATGAAGAAGCAGAAGAACGTGGTACTTCAGTTTACTTCCCTCATTTTGTTTTACCAATGCTACCAGAAGCATTATCAAATGGATTGTGCTCACTTAACCCACACGTAGATCGTTTATGTATGGTCTGTGACTTGAAGCTCTCACGTACGGGCCGCGTAACTGGTTATGAGTTTTATCCATCGGTAATGCATTCAAAAGCGCGTTTGACCTATACACAGGTAGCGCAATACTTTGACGGTGCAACTGACGCAATTCCAAAAGATCGTGATATTCACAAATCGCTAAATACGCTTTTCCAGCTTTATCAGATTTTGAAAAATTTACGTGCTGATCGTCATGCAATGGAGTTTGAAACCATTGAAACGTACATGACTTTTGATGAGCTGGGCGGAATTAAAGAAATTTTGCCACGTACACGTAATGAAGCACATAAGCTGATTGAAGAATGTATGTTGCTTGCTAACGTTGCTGCGGCTGAATATGCATTAGAACATGATATTCCAATGTTATATCGCGTACACGAAGCGCCTGAGTTCTCACGTATTCAGAAAGTAAAAGACTTTGTAAAACTTCTTGGCTTACCGTTCCCCGACCAACCAACTCAAGCAGATTATCAAAAAGTTATTGAGGCAACTAAAGACCGCATTGATGCGCCAAGCATTCATGCAGTGTTATTACGCTCAATGATGCAAGCTTACTATGGTGCAAAAAATGCCGGTCACTATGGTTTAGCTTATGAAGCTTATACACACTTCACTTCACCAATTCGCCGCTACCCAGATTTATTGTTACATCGTGCTATTAAAGCTCATTTGAAACAAAAGCCTTATCCGCTCTCTGGTGCGGCTTTAGATGATGCTGGTGAACATTTCTCTCAAACCGAGCGCCGTGCTGATGAAGGATCTCGTAGTGTAACGACTTGGTTGAAGTGTCACTATATGCAACAGCACTTAGGTGATGAGTTCATTGGTATTGTGAGTGCTGTCACTGAATTTGGTCTATTCGTTACTCTTAAAGACCTTTATGTTGATGGCATGATTCATATTAGCCAGCTCGGCGATGATTTCTTTATTTATGATCAAGCAAGTCAAAACCTTATTGGACAAAATCGTGGTCAGGTTTTCGGTTTAGGCGATGAAGTTAAAATTCAGGTTGCTGGTGTAAATCTAGAAGAACGTAAGATCGATTTCCAACTTATTCAGCAAGTGACACATGCTGGACGAGTAGTTCGCAGTCGTGCCCCACGCACAACCAGAACAGCGGCACAAGCAACTGAAGAAGTTTTTGGCAAACCATCTACTCCTTCGAATGATGGTGAAAAACCTGTCCGTAAAAAGAAGGAAAAAGGTAAACCTAGTTCATATAGTAAAAAGTCTGGCAAAAAAACCTCAACGAAAGCAGAAGCCAAGCCAGAAAAAGTAAAGAAAAAAGCGAAACCCAAAAAGAAAAAGTCGAATGCCAAGTCTAAGGCTGACTAATTCATAGGTGTTTCTAATCCCTTTTATTAAGCTCCCAAGCATGGGGGCTTAATACTTTTAAAACGTTTATTTTCAAATTAAGCTTGATTTCCTGCCTAACAATACCTACATCTAATACTATGTTTAAAAAATAATGTGGCTATTAGCAATGACTTTACAGCAAGCGACTCTACCTACTCCCCACTTTGACCAAATTACATTAGATAATTTAAAACAAGATATTCAACAAGCGATTCAAGCAGGACAAGAGTTCTTAAATACCCTTACGGCTGCACCATCCGAGACAGATCAGCAACTTGCCGTGCTTGAACAAATTGATGCACTTGAAAATAACCTCAGTGAATCATGGGGAGTGTTGTCACATTTAAATGCTGTGATGAGTAATGCTGAAACTAGAGAGGTCTACCAGTCGCTCTTACCTGCTTTAAGTGAATATTACACTCAGCTTGGCCAACATACGGCGCTGTACCAGACTTATCAACACATTCATGATGGTCAGAGCTATTCAACGTTAAGCCCCGCAAAACAAAGTGCGATCCGCCTTGCATTACGTGACTTTAAACTTTCTGGCGTTGCTTTAGAAGGTGAAGAGAAAAAACGCTACGCAGAAATTTCTGCACGTCTTTCACAGCTTTCTTCGGACTTCTCAAACCATGTACTTGATGCGACACAGGCTTATTTTAAACCACTGACAGAAGATCAATTAAAAGGTCTTCCAGAAAGTAATGTTGAGTTATTAAAACAGTACGGCAAACAGCGTGAGCTTGATCAAGCAGTAGCAACTTTAGATTTCCCAGCTTATTTTGCCATTATGACCTACGCAGATGATCGTGCTTTGCGAGAAGAGCTTTATAAAGCTTATGTCACTCGTGCATCAGATCAATCTGAACAAACAGAATTTGATAACAGCAAGATTATGGAAGAAATCTTGAGCCTTCGCCAAGAGATGGCAAAACTTCTTGGTTTCAATAACTACGCTGAATATTCTCTTGCTAGCAAAATGGCTCCAGATGTTAAAACTGTTCATGACTTTTTAGCCGACTTAGCTGAGCATGCACGTACCCCTGCTCTCCAAGAAGTTGCTGAGCTACAAGCCATTGCCAAACAAGATGGGATTGATGAACTCAAACCTTGGGATACCACTTACTATTCTGAAAAGCTTAAACAACAACAGTTCAATTTGTCACAAGAAGCATTAAAGCCTTATTTCCCTGCTCCGAAAGTCATTCAGGGTTTATTCCAGATTGTGCAGCGCCTATACGGTATTAATATTGTTGAACGTGAAGCTCCAGTTTGGCATCCAGATGCACGTTATTTTGAGTTAGAAGACCAAGGCCAAGTGATTGGTGGGTTCTACTTTGATTTATATGCACGTACAGGTAAACGCGGCGGTGCATGGATGAGTGGCTTCCGCTCACGTATGCAAACTGTTCATGGTTTACAAAAACCAATTTGCTATATGGTGTGTAACTTCACACCACCTGTAGGTAACCAGCCTGCCTTATTAACTCATGATGAAGTCATCACCTTATTCCACGAATTTGGCCATGGCTTACACCATATGCTCACTGAAGTAGATAATATTTCGGTTGCAGGTACTCACGGCGTTGCTTGGGATGCAGTCGAGTTACCAAGTCAGTTTATGGAGTTTTGGTCATGGGATAAAGAAAGTCTGGATGTTTTAAGTGAGCATATTGAGAGCAAGCAGACCTTACCTCAAGAGTTACTTGATGCTTTATTAAATGCACGTTTCTTCCAGTCTGGTATGCAAACTTTACGTCAGCTTGAATTTGCATTGTTTGATTTAACCATTCATACCAAAACACCAGCATTAAATAGTGAGCAAATTCAACAGACTTTAGATGAAATTCGTAAACAATATGCAGTGGTACCAACTGTTGAATACAACCGTTTCCAACATAGCTTTAGTCATATTTTTGCAGGCGGCTACGCAGCGGGTTACTACTCTTACAAATGGGCGGAAGTTTTAGCAAGTGACGCATTTGACCGTTTCGAAAATGAAGGTATTTTCAATACTCAAACAGGTAAAGAATTCCGCCAAGCAATTTTAGCTGTAGGTGGAAAAGACACTGCTCTTGAAGCATTTGTGAATTTCCGCGGTCGTGAGCCAAAAATTGATGCATTGTTACGTCATCAAGGTTGGACGAATGACAATAAAACCGCTTAAACTATGGGCCTAAATTGATCGTGTGGTTAGGGTGATAAAGATGAAAAAACGTTTCATTGCTGGAGCTAAATGTCCAAAATGTGAAGCCATAGATCGGATTGTCATGCTAACCACCGCTGAAGACGAATGGATTGAATGTATCGAATGCGGATATAGCGAAAATCGACCGACTCATGTTGATGAGCCCGAAACGCCTGCTATACCTGATGAAGTTGGAGTAATACAGTTCAAGCCTCGTCGTTCTGACTAAAGGTCTTAGACATGCCACTACAAAGAAAACAAAACTCAAAATTATTGTGGATTTTAATTGGGGGCTTAAGCATTCTCGTAGTGCTTTTTTTCGCAGCACAATGGTTTTTCAAAAAAACTGAATCGTCAGCGCCAATGGTTGATCCTCAACCAGCCTCGACACCTGTACCTCAAAAAACGACACAACCATCTGCAAGTTCGGAGCCTGTAGCTCAAACACACACTGCTAATTCGCAGCAACTTATAAATGAAGATGTGCTCAAACAGCCTGTCCCTGCGCAAGAGTCTTTAGCAAAAGAAGAAGTTTCTAAACTTAATGACATTCATCAGCAGCTGCAAGATCAGGAAGTAACACTAAAAGCCCAGCATGCCGATGCAGACCAACTCATTAAGTTAAAAGAAGAGCAAGTAAAACTCCTTGAAGCTCAGGTTAAACAACAATAGTATTTATTTAAATCTCATTATGATGCAAAAAGCTAGTTCACTCTGAACTAGCTTTTTATTTATTAAGAATTTTTATATCAAAATAACTACCACATAAAAAAACACCCTCCTTAAAGAGAGTGTTTTTATTGAGCTTACATATTTAGATTATTGGTACCAACCAAATAGTTTGAGTACTAATGGAGCATAAGTAACTAATACCAATGATGAGAACAAAACAATAATTGGTAATAACCAACGTTCATAACGGTAATAGAAACTTGTGTACTTCTCTTTCGCTTCTGCATCGGCAGCATTCACCTCATCATCACCAACGGATAACCGCGTTAATAGATGGTTCAAGGCAACTGGTGGTGTTACATAACCAAATTCGAATGCAACCAATACAATCATCCAGAAGTGAATTGGATGAATACCATTTTCGTAGGCTACAGGTGCAATTGTTGCTGCTACTAAAATTACCGCACCAAATGGATCGGTACACATACCAATAATGGCAAGTAGTAATGCAATAAATGCGAGCGAAATATAAATATTACCTAAGTGAGTCGGCAACATTTCAACAATTTCGGTACGCTCGATTAAACCACCCACACTTGCTGACAATGCCATCAAAATAATAAGTGCACCAATATGTCCAACTGTTTCTGATGTGGCAAAACGTAATGCTCCACCAAAACCTAGACGGAACTGTGAACTATGCGGATCGTGTGACTGTAAAAATGGAGATTTTTTCTCATGTTCACGAACAATTGCTTCATGAATATTTAAAGCTGGTGCCTCTTTAGGCATAACCATTTTATCGTACAAGATCATTGCAATCAGCACGAGTGGCAGAATTACTGGTGCAGTAAATTCGTTCATTCCTGTATCTAATGCATATTTATAAAATGCAAGAACAACTACTGTAATTAAGATATATGGAATAACAGGTACGAAAGCTCGTGCCATGCCTGGAAGTGCTACTTTCGGCGAGTTCACGCGAAACTTCTCTTCTGCCAAGAAAAGAGATACACCTAAGAAAATAAATGCAGTTAACCAGAAGACATAAATACCATGACCAAATAACTCATCAGATGTAACATGGCGACTGTCTAGCATGGCAATTAAAACTACCAATAGACATGGACGTACCACAACACCTAATGAACCTGACATTGCAGATACAGCAAGTGCATACTGACGGCGAGCACCTGCATTCCAAACTTCCTTATAAATAATCGCACCGGCTGCGATAACGAAAATTCCAGAAGCACCCGTATAAGCAGTCGGCACAGCAGCAGCGATTAAAATTAACCAAGTTAAAGTTTCTGGTGCCAGATTCCATGGACGAAGTACGTTTAGGAATAAATCCATAACACGTGTTTGCGTGAGTAACATACCCGCCCAAATAAATAAGGCAAGGTTTAAGAAAATACCCGAGAATTCTACCAACTGACCTAGGTAAATCCCTTGGCCCATTGGATAGTCCATAAAGAATGTAAAAGCTACACCTGTAATCACAGCCATATACGCATACAAAGGTACACATAATAAAGCTAAGCCAATATTGCCACCCTCACGTTTTGGCGCAGGGGAAACAAATAGCTGATAAAGGCTAATTAAGGTCAGAATGACAAACAAGATCATCCATAACCAATAAATAATGATTGTTTCATGAGTTGGAGAAACCCCTGAATTAATCACAGAACGGTACTGGCTAATTACTGAAGAACTGAGCAAGGCATTACCAAGCAACATAAAGAAGGCATACACTTTGTAGTCCAGCTTTGTTGCAGGGTTACGTAAACCAATATGGTGAAACTTTAACGATGCAGTAATCGCTGAAATCAAAACCATAAAGACCAGCAAAATTGCGCGATTTTCTGTACCAAATTTAAATATACCAAAGAAACCCGTTTCAATCGTACGGTATGTACGTACGCCTGGATGTGCTTCAATATATTTAATGGTTTTATCATAAGCCAAATATTTATCTTCACATTGCTGCTGTGCTGCTAGTAAGGATGCACGGACATCACTTTCTGAAGCTGCACCAAAGAAGCTTGCGAAATCATCAGATGCATTCGCTTTCATTTGCTCTTTTACTTGAGCATCAATATTTGGGTGTCGATCACAAGATGGCTTTTCAGGCTCAGCACGCAAAAACGAATATTGCATGCCTGAAGCAGGGTCACCATAAAGGCGTTCCCCGATACGTAATAATTGTCCGTGGATCATTTCCCCGGTACCAATTATGAGCGTCATTAATAACAAAATGAGGATCACGAATGTTGAGATCCATTCGTTCCATACATAACCCAGCAGACCTAATCCAGATCTTTTTTCTTGATATTCTTGCATAAATATTCCAATTTTGTTCTCTCAAATCCCTCATAACAAAGGCTTTGAGTCATGCAATTTCCTTGGTCAGGGGTATCGTCCATTCCCCTTCTACCAATCCCTTTATTCAACGATCAAATTTGCATCAAACTTTATCAATAAAGAATGACTAAAATCTCTTTTTTAACAGTTTGTATTGTCAATCTTTCTATTTGAATCTTTGTATTAGCCAATAGCATCCTCCAAAGATTGCACCGCCTATCGCCCCATATAAATGAGCTTCAGTTAAAACAGGACTTCCAATCAGCTGTGCTGTGCCTGTTTGACCAAATGTATTTT
This sequence comes from Acinetobacter sp. 1130196, assembly GCF_000588095.1. Taxonomy (NCBI): domain Bacteria; kingdom Pseudomonadati; phylum Pseudomonadota; class Gammaproteobacteria; order Moraxellales; family Moraxellaceae; genus Acinetobacter; species Acinetobacter sp. 1130196. The sequence continues at coordinate 34,843 of NZ_JFWX01000011.1, forward strand.
CCCAAATTAGCTTGGCGATAATTAAACCTAAAACCAGTAATGCAAAATTCCGTTCTTTACGGTATTGCAAATAAACTAAAGCAACAGCCGTATACAGCCCATGGAGCACTCCAGATAGACCGGCATATGCATCGATATAAGGCAAATAAAAATAGAAAACCAAACTAATAAAAGGCGGCAGAAGAAAAAGAAGACTTAAAATATGCCACACTTTGGTATGCGGAAATATGAAGGGCAAACATGCAAATGCCATCATATTTAATAAAAAATGAATCCAGCCGACATGTACCCAGTGTGCTGTCCACAAACGCCAAAACTCACCAAGTAAGCTTTCGCGCCAATAAATAAAATAGTCTGGAAATACCTGCAGACATGCAGAAACAGAAATGCACCCTGCGACCAAAAGCACTTTTTTATTGAGTACATGATCTTTCATAGCACACTCCTTTTAAAACTGAACTCCTTACGATTAATACGAAAATAAGTAGTAACGCAAGGAGTGAGTTTCTTCAGATCTTTTTACTGTGCAGGTGCAGTTGTTGAGTCAGCTGGAACTTCTGATGCAGCCCCACCATCAAATAACTCATCCAGTTCTGCTGAACCTTCGTTTTTCTCATCCCAGAAATGAGACATACCACCATCGCCTGTACGAACACCGGTATGCTCAGTCCAGTAACGGTCAGAAATGCCACGAACGATTAAACCAGCCATACTATCGATTAACTTAAAGTTCGGATTAACTGGTTTATCATCTGCTTGAGATGCTGCATATGTTTTTAATGCATCACGGATTTTTGCATCGTCACCACTCGCCTGAGCAGCTACAGCATAGAGTGCGTGAGACAAACGAACACCTTTTTGTTCACCAATTTGGACTGACTGTTTTAAAGTCTCATACGGATCAGGCTTACCTTCGTTAGCCCCTGGTAATAAAGTCCAGATCACCGCACGTGTTGCATTTGGTGCACCCCAGAACTTTTGGTTATCAAGGCAGACCATACCACGCTCTACAATAGCAGCGATATCTTTCGGAACATTGACAGAACCACCTGAGTTAATATCATTCGTCACCGCTTGAAGACCGCTGATCATTCCAAGTAGATATACAGTCTGATCAGTATCACTACGCATAGTTGGACATGAGTCACCTAAATGGTACTTATATTTAGATTCCCAACGATCAGCGAATAATTTATAGCCGGTATATTGGCGTTCAGCAGCAATAGCAGCCCAACGCTTCTGCGCAATACGTGCATCTTGAGCTTCTGTAACCTGTCCTGCTTTTGAAGCGCGCAAGTAACGTAACTCCTGTTCTAATGCTTGGTTTTCCGCACATACACCTGAAGCAGCATACATTAAGACAGCGACACGAGTAGGATCTGCACCCATACCTTTAGTCGACATAATTGCAGGAGTTAAGGCACTACCAGTATTACAAACCATTTCAGCATCTTGCATTGCCAAAATAGGTGGAACGACGTGCTTTTCCGTGAAACCTAAAGCAACATTTGCTCCGCTTTTCACGACGTATGAACAACCTGATAAAACTGAAGCTGCAAGAAAACTCATTGCCAAACCTTGGCTTATTTTTTGGACTTTAGACATCTTCCTGTCCTCGATGTAATTTGTTTTTTCCTTTTCAGATGTACATTAGCAGATGCATATCTTGAATAAAAGAGTAATTACTCTAATTGTAGCGCTTATACTTTGACACACTTCACAGCAGATAAAATTGACAGTTTTTCAGGGAAACAAAAATTTTAGGCAAAAAAAAGTAGCATTGCGACGGTTCAGCACATGCTACTTATTAACTGGGATAAGCTTTTAACGGCTTATATTATTGTTGTTCTATATAATCCTTGAGTAAAGTTCCTGCTCTTCCTACTACTACAGCCATAACAACTGCAATTAACAGAAACATCCACATTGAAATCTCCATGAGAGACCTCCTTACTACATTCGCACCCAGTAAAACTGGACACTTGATGAAATTAATCGATTAACCAATTAAACTATTGACTGACCGACGACCTTTGCATCCTCTGTCTCTTAACTTTGCTATAATTAGCTTTATTAAGATGTTCCCTGAGTAAAGTTCCTGCTCTTCCTATCACCACTGCCAGAATGATGGCAATGACCAAGAACGACCATGTTGGCATCTCCATTTGAGACCTCCGACACACTTTACGTTGGTGTTTGTACTTTAACCGATAGAATAATAACCATATTGAGAAATTGTCGGACAATTGACTTTCTTGCTATTTTTTCTGTATTTTAACTAGACAATTTAAATTTCCTGAAAAGAAATAAATATTAATTATTTGATTTTTAATGCTTTTAAATAAATATACAAATGTAGAATTGTCTAACAATTAATAAAATTTTTCTAAGGTTTTAAGTTGTTTCCACTGAGATAGAGGTATTTGATCAAACCAAATAACAGAAGTTAATGTCTTATGCCCTTCAAAATAGACCACTATGAAAATCTGATAATCAATTATTTTTAAAATCTCTACCCGAGAAATTGTTTGTTCTGAATGAAAGCTAAGTGACCATAATTTTTGATCTAAATGAGCAATTTGAGCGAGCTGTGGCCGCTTTAAAAAGAAAATAAAACTTATGAATAGTAAACTGACCGTAACCAACCACCATAATATTGGTAGGAGTTGATAAAATAGAACTACCAAACTTAAGCCAATAAAAAACTGAAATATAATCGCAAAACGGCTATATTTCAGTTTGAAATTCAAATGGTTGACCAAAACTAATCAGCCATGAACATAGTGCTTTAATTTATGAATAAAATCACGTAATTCTGTACGCGGCGGTTCAGATACTTCCATAAACCAGTCAAGTAAATCAGGATCTTCCTGCTCTACTAATTCAGCAAATAATGCTTTTTCTGCTGGATCTGCCTTTAAATAATAATTTTTCACATATGGGTCAAAATAGACATCAATTTCCTTTAAACCGCGGCGTGCGCGATAAACTACTTTACGTTCTTCCAAGGTCATTTCTTCAGACATTTATTTCCCCATCTGCGTTGATAGTGCGCCTAGTTTACCTGATCACATAAGAAAGTTCGCTAAAAATCTCAAATTGACCAAACTTATCACTTCATAGCTATAAATGAGCATTCATCACATTGTTAGACCTAGTAAGCTTCCCGTATGTTTAGACTTATAACATCAAGCCCAAACCAAGGAAGAAATACAATGCAATCTGGTGCTATTCGTCCCATTCCAAATATGTTACCTCGCCGTCTATTAAATGAAGAACATGAAGCTTTCCGAGAAACTGTACGCAAGTTTTATGAAAAAGAAGTGGTACCAAATACTGAAAAATATGAAAAACAACAACATGTTGACCGAGATCTTTGGAATAAAGCTGGTGCCTTAGGCTTACTGTGCACAACCATGCCTGAACAATACGGTGGCTCAGGTGTTGACCGCCTATACAGTATGATTCTTATTGAAGAACAAGCCTATGCAATGGACTCAAGTACAGGTTTTTCACTGCATTCCGATATTGTCGCGAACTATATCAATAACTTTGGAAACGAAGAACAAAAGCAAAAATGGCTCCCTAAAATGGCGACTGGTGAAACAGTAACCGCGATTGCCATGACCGAGCCAGGAACAGGATCCGATTTACAAGCTGTGAGAACGACTGCTGTTCTTGATGGCGATGAATATGTAATTAATGGTTCAAAAATATTTATTACCAATGGTTATTTGTGCGATATGGCCATCGTGGTCTGTAAAACAGGCAACAGTGATAAAGGCTCTGCCAATTTATCACTTATTATTGTGGAAGCTGATCGTGCAGGTTTTACTAAAGGTAAGCCACTCAACAAAATTGGCATGAAAGGCCAAGATACATGTGAACTTTTCTTCGACAACGTCCGTGTTCCTAAAGAAAATCTTTTAGGCATGGAAGGTATGGGCTTTATTATGCTCATGAAAGAATTAGCATGGGAGCGTATGTTGGTGGCAATTATCTGCCAAGCTGGTGCAGAAGCAGCGTTTGCTCATACTGTTCAATATACAAAAGATCGTAAAGCATTTGGCAAGCCAATTAGTGCTTTCCAGAATACACGTTTCAAACTCGCAGAATTACGTACAGAAATTGATTTCTGCCGTACCTATTTAGATCGTTGTATGGAATTACAACTCGATGAAAAATTGAGTGTTGAAGCAGCAGCTGCTGCAAAATATAAAATTTCAGATATGTTCTCAAAAGTTGTAGATGAATGTCTTCAATTACACGGTGGTTATGGCTATATGCTGGAATATCCAATTGCTCGCGCTTACATCGATCACCGAGCAAACCGTATCTATGCAGGTACTAATGAAATTATGAAAGAACTAATCTCTAGAACTCTTTAATGTTCACAATAAAAAGGAGGCTTATAGCCTCCTTTTCATTTTTGAATATCAAGATACTAATTTTGGTTTACGTGTAGTAACTTCTGAATGCTTATGAAAGCGTAGAACACCATCATCAAATTTTGCATTTTTTAATGATTTTCGGTCTTCAAGATAATTATTGGTTACCTGCCATGGTGCTTGTTTACCTTGTTTAGGAATCACGTCAGCAGCACGACTAATATAACCAGATGATAAGCTACCCATGACTGTGTCCTCTTCCATCACAGTCTTATCACCAGATGGGATGACTTCATCATAATTATTCTTATCCATATAGTTTAATAAACGACAGATATAATCTGCTGCAATATCAACTTTTAATGTCCACGAAGCATTTACATAGCCAATAATCATCGCCATATTTGGTACATCGCTGAGCATCACGCCGTTATACAGCATGTGTTCAGATGATTTAACAGGTTCTCCATCAATAGTTGCCTGCACACCACCCATGATTTGAACCTGTAAACCAGTTGCAGAAACAATGATATCTGCATCAAGATGTTTACCTGATTTTAATTGAATACCGGTCTCAGTAAATTTTTCAATTTGATCAGTTTCAACACTCGCTTTACCTTCACGAAGAATTTTAAATAAATCACCATCAGGTACCACACACAAACGCTGATCCCAAGGATTATATGAAGGTGTAAAATGTTTCATATCTACTTTACCCTTAAGCTGCATTTCAATTGCTTTTAAGAGTAAACGACGAACTGTCTTCGGATGCTTTTGAGACAATGCATAAATTGCCCGTTGCATACCAATATTACGTGCACGTGTAAATTTATAAGCTGCCTCTTCAGACATAAATCTACGTGTTTTTTCATAGATGAAATCAATAGACGGAACAGAAGCAATATAAGTCGGTGAACGTTGTAGCATCGTCACATGACCTGCGCCACCTTTTGACATAGCTGGTACTAAAGTAATTGCAGTAGCTCCACTACCAATAATTACTACTTTCTTACCCGTATAGTCTAAATTCTCTGGCCAATGCTGCGGATGAATAAGTTGACCTTTGAAAGCATCTTGATTTGGGAATGTCGGCGCATAGCCTTGATCATAATTATAATAACCTGTACAACCTACAACAAAGTTGGCTACCCAAGTCTGCTGTTTTTTATTACTGTCTTCGACAACAACATTCCACTTCTTAGATGAAGAATCATAATTTGCAGAAAGTACACGATGACCAAAATGAATTTTTTCTTTTAATTTAAATTCATCAATAACTTCGCCTAAATATCCTTTAATAGAAGCTCCATCAGCCAATACATTTGCTTTACGCCATGGTTTAAAGTTAAAACCAAAAGTTGACATATCTGAGTCTGAACGAATACCAGGATAACGAAAGAGGTCCCAAGTCCCACCAAAAGATTCACGACGCTCTAAAATTTCAAACTGACGTTGTGGAGAATTTTTAGATAAATGGGCAGCCACTCCGATTCCTGAAATGCCGGCACCAATGATTAGAATATCAACTTGCTTTTCCATTTTATTTTTATACCCATTGTTGAGAATATGACTTTATTAAAGCACAATTTTGACAATACACAATGTCAAGTTTGACCGCTTATCCGTTTTTTTATGTCACTTGAGGACAATTTTTAAATTTTCCATTTTTCAAAACATAAAAAAGACCGGCATAAAGCCGGCCTTTTTCGAATAATATCAATTATTCAGCTGAAGTGTTCACTTCACGATCTACAAGCTCAACGTAAGCCATCGGTGCTGCATCACCAGCACGGAAGCCCGCTTTAAGAACACGTAGATAACCGCCGTTACGTTCTTTGTAACGAGGGCCGAGTACGGTAAATAATTTACCAACAGTTGCAGCATTACGAGTACGAGCAAATGCTAAACGACGATTTGCTACAGTATCGTTTTTTGCTAGAGTGATTAAAGGCTCAGCAACACGACGTAATTCTTTAGCTTTAGGAACAGTTGTTTTGATCAACTCGTGTTCAAATAAAGAATTAGCCAAGTTTTGGAACATCGCTTTACGATGGCTGCTTGTACGGCCTAATTTCACACCACTATTACGATGACGCATGGTGATAGTCCTACTTAATTAACGGCTACGATAGGCAAAACGGTCGTCCATACGAAGACTAGCTGGTGGCCAGTTTTCAAGACGCATACCGAGTTGTAAGCCTTTCGATGCCAAAACATCTTTGATCTCTGTTAACGATTTTTTACCAAGGTTAGGAGTTTTTAATAACTCAACTTCAGTACGTTGAACGAGATCACCAATGTAGTAAATATTTTCTGCTTTCAAACAGTTAGCAGAACGAACAGTAAGCTCTAGATCATCTACTGGGCGAAGCAAGATTGGGTCAACTTCTTCACGAGGCTCTTGAGCAACTGGAGTTTGGTCTTTCTGAAGATCAACAAAAATTGCAATTTGTTGTTGCAAGATTGTTGCCGCTTTACGGATTGCTTCTTCAGGATCAACCGTTCCATTTGTTTCAAGGTCGATTACCAGCTTATCTAAATCGGTACGTTGTTCAACACGCGCATTTTCAACGGTGTAAGAAACACGTTTAATTGGGCTATAAGAAGCATCTAATTGCAAACGACCTACAGGACGTGTTTCACCTTCAGGGAAACGAGAATCAGAAGTTTCATAACCACGACCTTGAGCAACTTTCAAGCGCATTTTTAATGAACCTGAAGCACTCAAAGTACCGATTAAATGATCTGGGTTAACCACTTCAACATTATGAGGTAAACGAAGGTCAGCAGCAGTAATATCGCCAGGACCTTGTTTTTCTAATGTTAAATAAGCTTCATTTTGATCGAACAGCTTAATAGACAATCCTTTTAGGTTCAGCAAGAGCTCGACGATGTCCTGCTGCAAGCCTTCTAAAGTACTGTACTCGTGCTCGACACCTTCTATCTCTACTTCAACCACAGCAGCGCCAGGTAAAGAAGACAATAGAATGCGACGTAAAGCATTACCTAGAGTATGGCCAAAACCACGCTCTAAAGGTTCTAGAATCACTTTTGCCGAGGTCCCGCTTACCGCTTCGACCTTGATCGCTTGCGGAGTGAGAAACTCGTTTGCAGTACGCGTCATTATTGCTACCTCAAGGATTATTTAGAATACAATTCTACAATCAAGCTTTCGTTGATTTCAGCAGGTAAATCAGAACGATCTGGTGCAGCTTTAAACGTACCTTCAAGTTTAGAATGATCAACATCAATCCAAGCTGGAATACCACGTTGAGCAGCTAATTCAATCGCGTTTTTGATACGCAATTGTTGTTTAGCACCTTCGTGAACCGCAATTACATCACCCGCTTTAACTTGAATAGATGCGATGTTTACACGACGACCATTCAAAGTAATGCTACGGTGACTTACTAACTGACGAGCTTCTGCACGTGTAGAACCAAAACCCATGCGATAAACAACGTTATCAAGACGGCTTTCAAGCAATTTCAACAAGTTCTCACCAGTTGCGCCTTTTACACGAGCTGCTTCTTTATAGTAGTTACTAAATTGACGCTCTAACACACCGTAAATACGACGGACTTTTTGTTTTTCACGTAATTGTAGTGAATACTCAGATTGCTTACCACCGCGAGCCTGACCGTGTTGACCAGGTGCTTTGTTAGCTTTTTTAGTTTTGACGTCAAATGGTTTAACGCCAGATTTAAGTTGCAGGTCTGTCCCTTCGCGGCGAGAGAGTTTGCATTTTGGACCAATATAACGAGCCATGAATGTTTCTCCTTACACGCGACGTTTTTTAGGTGGACGGCAACCGTTGTGAGGAATTGGAGTCACATCGGTAATGCTGTTAATCTTATAACCCACTGCGCCTAATGCACGAACCGCAGACTCACGACCTGGACCAGGACCTTTTACAAGGACGTCAAGGTTTTTCAAACCGTAATCTAAAGCTGCTTTACCAGCAACTTCAGCAGCTACCTGAGCAGCAAACGGAGTTGATTTACGTGAACCACGGAAGCCTTGTCCACCTGAGGTGGCCCAAGCCAATGCATTACCTTGACGATCGGTAATCGTAACAATGGTGTTATTAAAAGACGCGTGAATGTGTGCAACACCTTCAGAGACGGTACGAGTGACCTTCTTGCGTGTGCGAGTATCTTTAGCCATCTTTTAGCTTCCAGAAATCTTACTTTTTAATCGGTTTGCGCGGACCTTTACGGGTACGTGCGTTAGTTTTGGTGCGTTGACCACGGACAGGCAAGCTGCGACGATGACGAAGGCCACGATAGCAACCTAAATCCATTAAACGTTTAATGTTCATGGAAATTTCGCGACGTAAGTCACCTTCGGTAGGAACCTTAGCAACTTCTGCACGAATCGCATCAAGCTGAGCATCGTCCAACTCACGGATCTTAGTAGTCTCAGTAATACCAACTGTAGCTAAGATATTCTTAGCAGTGTGGCGACCGATACCAAAGATGTAAGTGAGGGAGATAACAGCATGCTTGTTATCCGGAATGTTTACACCGGCAATACGAGCCATTCACTTTTCTCCAAAAAGGCAGTAGAGATAATCAACCGCCCCACAAAAATCTTGAGGGGCGGATATTAACCCAATTCGCCTACTGAAATCAACAGGTCTTGATTAGATTAACCTTGACGCTGCTTATGACGAGGTTCTGCGCTACAAATCACGCGAATAACCCCATTACGACGGATAACTTTACAGCTACCACAAATTTTCTTTACAGAAGCTTGTACTTTCATGATGAAACCTCTAAGTGCGCTTATCCCTTAGGATGAGCAGTCGTTTTTCTCATTAATGTTTGATTGTCATATTGATGAGATGTTAAATGCGCTTGTAGCTGAGCCATAAAGTCCATAACAACAACGACTACGATCAGTAATGAGGTACCACCCAAATAGAATGGAATACCAAAAGAACTTTGTAAAATCATTGGCATCAAACAAATGACTGTAATATAAATCGCACCAATAAACGTCAAACGATTAAGAATATGATCTAAGTAACGAGCAGTTTGCTCACCTGGGCGAATACCAGGCACATAAGCTCCGCTGCGTTTTAGATTTTCTGATACTTCCTTAGGGCTAAATACTAAAGCCGTATAAAAGTAACAGAAAAAGATAATTAACGCACCAAAGAGCACCAAATACAAAGGCTGTCCAGGCGACAATACCAAAGCTAAATCTTGTAAGCTACGTTTAATTAAACCAGCATTCGGATCTGCACTACCCACCCATTGTCCAAGACTTGCTGGGAACAATAGTAAAGAACTTGCAAAAATCGCAGGAATCACCCCAGCCATATTAATTTTTAATGGTAGATGTGTTTGCTGAGCTGTAAATATACGACGACCTTGCTGCTTCTGCGCATAGTTTACTGGAATACGACGTTGTGCTTTTTCAATAAACACAATCGCAGCCAATACACCAAGAGACAAAAGCCCAAAGATGACAAGACCAATCAAACTTGTTTGACCATTATCTACAGATGACACTGATTGCATAATTAATTTAGGCAAACCAGCTACAATACCTGCAAAAATAATCATTGAGATACCATTACCGATACCTCTTTCAGTGATTTGTTCACCTAACCACATTAAGAACATAGTTCCAGCGATAAGTGATGTAACCGCAGGTATATAGAATGCAAGTCCTGTAGACAGAGTAATACCCTGACCAATAAGGCCTGCACACATACCTACTGCCTGAACCACTGCAAGTAGTAATGTACCTTGTCGCGTATATTGATTAATTTTTCGCTTACCTTGCTCCCCTTCCTTTTTCAAGGCTTCAAGAGAAGGAATCACTGTTGACATTAACTGCACAATAATAGATGCAGAAATATAAGGCATGATCCCTAAAGCAAGAATCGACATTCGCTCTAAAGCACCGCCAGAAAACATATTGAATAGCCCAAGAATAGTTCCTTGGTTTGCATGAAATAAATTTTCTAACGCAGCATTATTAATGCCTGGTACTGGAATATGCGCTCCTAGTCGAAAGACCAGCAATGCACCGATTAGAAAACTCATCCGGCGAATAATTTCACGGTATTTCACATGAAATGGCTGACCTTTCATCATGTTGACATGACCTGAAGAACTAGGAGACATAGACACTCGAGATTACTCCTCGACTTTACCGCCAGCTGCTTCAATTGCAGCTTTAGCGCCTTTAGTCAATGCAACACCTTGAACAGTGAATGCACGAGTGATTTCACCAGAAAGCACGATACGAGCACGAATTTGATCGCGACGAACAACATTCGCAGCTTTTAAAGTTTCAAGGCTAACAATGTCGCCTTCCACTTTAGTTAACTCAGACAAACGTACTTCAGCAGTTTTTAAAGCGATTTGGCTAGTGAAACCGAATTTAGGTAAACGACGATAAATCGCTGTTTGACCGCCTTCGAAACCTGGACGAACGCCACCACTTTTACGTGATTTTTGACCTTTGACACCACGGCCACCAGTCTTACCAACGCCAGAACCGATACCACGGCCTAAACGACGGTGTTCACGTTTTGCACCTTCTGCAGGTGCAAGCTCATTTAAACGCAGAGTCATGGCTTATTCCTCTACACTAACCATATAGTAGACTTTGTTGATCATACCACGGTTAGAAGGCGTATCTTGCACTTCTACAGTATGACCAATACGACGCAGACCTAAACCTTGTAAGCAAAGCTTGTGATTTTTCAAGCGATGTGAAGAAGATTTAGTCTGGGTAACTTTAATCGTTTTCATGATTGATTACCCTTGAATTTCTTCTACTGATTTACCACGTTTCGCAGCGACTTTCTCAGGAGAAGTCATATCACGCAAACCTTTAAAAGTTGCGTTTACTACGTTAGCAGCATTTGTAGAACCATAACATTTAGCAAGTACGTTATGTACACCTGCAGCTTCAAGAACGGCACGCATTGCACCACCAGCGATTACGCCAGTACCTTCTGAAGCAGGTTGCATGTATACACGGCTTGCACCATGACGAGCATTCACAGGGTGTTGTAAAGTAGTACCAGCAAGGTCTACAGTGATCATGTTGCGACGAGCAGCTTCAAGTGCTTTAGAAATAGCAGCAGGAACTTCACGTGCTTTACCACGACCAAAACCAACACGACCATTACCATCACCCACAACAGTTAATGCTGTGAAAGAGAAGATACGACCGCCCTTAACAACTTTGGCTACACGATCAACGGCAACCAGCTTTTCAACAAGACCTTCGTTTTGTTCAACTTTAGCCATGATTAGAACTCCAAGCCGTTTTCACGAGCAGCATCAGCCAAGGCTTTGATACGACCATGATATTTAAAACCAGAACGGTCAAATGCAACTTTAGTTACACCAGCTGCTTTCGCGCGTTCTGCGATTAAAGCACCTACTTTAGTAGCTGCATCTACATTACCTGTAGTACCGCTACGTAAAGATGCATCCAAAGTTGAAGCTTGCGCTAAAACTTTGCCACCATCTGCTGAAATAACTTGAGCATAGATGTGACGCGGAGTGCGGTTTACACACAAACGAGTCGCACCCAATGCACGAATGTGCAAGCGTGTGCTTTTCGCACGACGCAAACGGGATTGTTTCTTTTCGTTCATAAGAACCTCGCGCCTTATTTCTTCTTAGCTTCTTTACGAAGAATGACTTCATCCGAATAACGAACACCTTTACCTTTATATGGTTCAGGAGCACGGTACGCACGGATTTCTGCCGCTACTTGACCTAACAACTGCTTGTTTGCTGATTTCAAAATGATTTCAGTTGCAGTTGGAGTTTCCGCTGTTACACCTTCTGGTAAAGCGTAGTCAATTGGGTGTGAATAACCAAGGTTAAGGTTTACAACAGTACCTTTAACCGCAGCTTTATAACCAACACCAACTAGCTGTAACTTACATTCGAAGCCTTCGCTAACACCTTTTACAAGGTTGTTCAATACAGCGCGAGCAGTACCAGCTTGCATCCAAGCATCTTTCGATTCTTTAACTGGAGCAAGTTGAAGTTTACCTTCTTCCTGTTTTAGCTCGACCAGCGCATGCAGGTTGAAAGACAATGTACCTTTGCTGCCTTTCACTTCGACCTGCCGGCCGTTCTGAGTAACTGCTACACCATTAGGTACAGTTACTGGGGCTTTAGCCACACGAGACATGAGGAATCACCTATTAAGAAACAAAAGCAATAACTTCACCACCAACGCCTGCAGCACGTGCAGCGCGATCAGTCATGATGCCTTTGCTTGTAGAAACAATTGCAATACCTAAACCTTGCTTAACGCTTGGAAGTTTATCTTTACCACGGTATTGGCGAAGACCTGGACGGCTTACGCGCTTAACCATTTCGATAACTGGTTTGCCTTCGAAATATTTTAAAGTAATTGTCAAAGTAGATTTTGTCTCTTCTTGAGCAACTTCTACATTTGAAATATAACCTTCTTGTTGAAGTACGTTTGCAATTGCAACTTTCAACTTAGAAGAAGGCATAGAAACAGTTTGTTTCTTAGCCATTTGTGCGTTACGAACACGTGTTAGCATGTCGGCAACGGTATCTTGCATACTCATTTAGTCGCTCCTTACCAGCTTGCCTTAACAACGCCTGGTACATCACCCTGCATTACTGTGTCACGTAATTTGTTACGGCTTAAACCGAACTTACGGAAGTAACCATGAGGACGACCAGTTAAACCACAACGGTTACGAAGACGTACCGGAGATGCATTACGTGGCAATGCTTGTAACTTTAACATCGCTTCGAAACGCTCTTCTTCACTTGCGTTTACGTTTGCAATTGTAGCTTTTAATTCAGCACGTTTTGCAGCGTATTTAGCAACTGTTTTTTCGCGTTTCAATTCGCGATTAATCATACCTTTCTTAGCCATATCGACCTCTTATTTGAACGGGAAGCCGAATGCACGCATAAGCGCACGGCCTTCGTCATCGGTGCGAGCAGTCGTAGTAATGGTAATATCCATACCACGAATACGATCAATCTTATCGAAATCGATTTCAGGGAAAACGATTTGCTCTTTCAAACCCATTGAGTAGTTACCACGACCATCAAATGATTTCGAAGAGAAACCACGGAAGTCACGGATACGAGGGATTGCGATAGAGATCAAACGGTCCAAGAATTCGTACATTTGGTCGCCACGTAAAGTAACTTTACAACCAATTGGCCAACCATCACGGATTTTGAAACCTGCGATAGATTTACGAGCAAGTGTAATTACTGGTTTTTGACCAGCAATTAATTGCATGTCGACTACAGCGCCATCTAATAATTTCTTATCAGTTGCAGCTGCGCCTACACCCATGTTTAGGGTAATTTTTGTGATGCGTGGAATTTCCATCACGTTCTTAATGCCAAGTTCTTCTTTTAACTTTGCTTTAAGTTCATCGTTGTAACGTGCTTTAAGTCTGGCCATTGCCTTTTCAACCTATTACTTCGCTACCGCCACTGATTCACCATTTGATTTATAAACGCGAGTTTTCACGCCATCAATCACTTGGTAACCAACACGGTCAGCCTTCTGGGTTGTAGCATTTAAAATTGCCACGTTTGAAATATGAAGCGAAGCTTCTTGAGTAACTACACCGCCTTCAGCGCCAGTTACACGGTTAGGCTTTTGATGCTTCTTCACTAAGTTAAGGCCTTCAACCTTAACGCGGTCTTCAGAAACAGACAACACAGTACCCTGTTTGCCTTTTTCTTTACCTGCGATCACGATAACTTGATCGCCTTTTTTAATCTTAGCCATGATTGCCTCTTATAGAACTTCAGGAGCCAATGAAATGATTTTCATGAACTGTTCAGTACGAAGTTCACGAGTCACTGGTCCGAAGATACGAGTAGCAATCGGAGCTTTGTTGTTGTTCAAAATAACTGCAGCATTATCATCAAAACGGATCACAGAACCATCTGGACGACGAATGCCGAATTTAGTACGAACTACAACCGCATTCATCACGTCACCTTTTTTAACACGTGCGCGTGGGATTGCTTCTTTTACAGTAACTTTAATAATGTCGCCAACAGAAGCATAACGACGATGTGAACCACCAAGTACTTTAATACATTGTACGCGGCGAGCACCACTGTTGTCTGCTACGTCGAGCATAGTTTCGGTTTGAATCATTGCCCTACTCCAAAACCGAGCATCACCGGTCACAATTTCGAAAGGCTCAAAGAGTACTCGAAATTGACCGATGATGCAACAAGAACGTCGAATTACTCAGCAGCTGCTTCAACTACTTCCACTAAAGTCCAAGCTTTAGTTTTAGAAATTGGGCGGCTTTCTTTAATGGTTACAACATCACCAATTTTAGCAACGTTGTTCTCATCATGAGCGTGTAACTTAGTTGAACGGCGAATTGACTTGCCATACAACGGGTGTTGAACGCGGCGTTCAATAAGAACAACAATAGATTTATCCATTTTGTCACTTACGACTTTGCCGGTTAACGTGCGGACTGTTTTTTCACTCATTGTCCGTTCCCCTGTTTTTCGGTAAGGAGTGTCTTAATACGAGCAATTGTCTTACGAGCAACTTGCACTTCGTGCGATTTACCCAACTGACCAGTTGCTTTCGCCATACGAAGACGGAATTGGTTAAGCTGCTGCTCATCAAGCAAAGCTTTCAACTCTTCTACCGATTTTTCACGTAGATCTTTAGTTTTCATTACATTACCGTCCGAGTCACGATAGTGGTTTTAAACGGAAGTTTAGCAGCAGCTAAAGCAAATGCTTCACGCGCTAATTCTTCGTTCACACCTTCAATTTCGTACAGGATCTTACCTGGTTGGATCTGGCAAACCCAGTATTCCACGCTACCCTTACCTTTACCCATACGCACTTCAAGAGGCTTTTGAGTAATTGGTTTATCCGGGAATACGCGAATAAAGATTTTACCACCACGCTTAATACGGCGGCTAATAGTACGACGTGCAGCTTCAATCTGACGCGCAGTCATACGACCACGTTCAGTTGCTTTAATTGCAATCGAACCAAATGATACTGTACTACCACGATGCGCTAGACCAGTGTTACGGCCTTTGTGCACTTTACGGAATTTGGTACGTTTAGGTTGCAACATGGATTATTCTCCCTTGTCAGCAGCACGGTCACCGCGACGACCACGACGCTCTTGACCTTCACCACGACCACGACCACGTTTAGCTGGACGATCTTCAGCAGGAGCAGGGTTCATGACTTGTTTCATGCCACCTAAGATCTCGCCACGGAAAATCCAAACTTTAACACCAATCGTACCGTAAGTTGTTTCTGCACGCATAGTTGCATAGTCAATGTCTGCACGTAATGTATGCAAAGGTACACGACCTTCACGATACCATTCTGTACGAGCAATCTCTGCACCACCTAAACGGCCAGACACTTCAACTTTGATACCTTTAGCACCAGCACGCATAGTGTTTTGAACCGCACGCTTCATAGCACGACGGAACATAACACGCTTTTCTAATTGAGAAGCAATTGCTTCAGCAACTAAACGCGCATCTAAGTCTGGGCGATCAATTTCGTTGATACTTACTTGCGCTGGAACACCCATAATGCTGGTAAGTTCGCGCTGTAATTTCTCAATATCTTCGCCTTTTTTACCGATTACGATACCAGGACGAGCTGTGCTAATAGTTACTTTAGCAGCGCCTGATGGACGTTCGATAAGAATATTGCTTACCATCGCATTCTTAAGTTTTTTAGTTAAAAACTCACGAACTTGAAGATCTTTAAGCAAGTATTCAGCGTATTGTTTCGGATTCGCATACCAGTTAGCGTTATGACGTTTCACAACACCTAGGCGGATACCGATTGGATGAACCTTCTGACCCATATCAAACCCCTACCTTAACGGTGATGTGACAAGTACGCTTAGTAATACGATCTGCACGGCCTTTAGCACGTGGCATAATACGTTTAAGGCTCATGCCTTCATCAACGTAAATCGTAGAAACTTTAAGATCGTCAACATCTAAACTGTTATTGTGTTCAGCGTTTGCAATCGCAGATTCCAATGCTTTTTTTACTAAAACAGCAGCTTTTTTATTGCTGAAGTTTAAGATGTTTAAAGCATGCGCAACAGATTTGCCGCGAATAAGATCTGCAACCAAACGTGCTTTTTGTGCCGAGATAGCGGCACCGCGTAATTTAGCAGTTACTTCCATCATGACACCTATTAACGTTTAGATTTCTTGTCAACACCGTGACCACGATAGGTACGAGTTGGCGCGAATTCACCGAGTTTATGACCAACCATATGCTCAGTAACAATTACTGGAACGTGATTACGACCATTATGAACAGAGATTGTTAAACCAACAAAATCTGGAAGGATCATCGAACGACGAGACCAAGTTTTGATCGGCTTGCGAGAGTTACTAGCAACAGCCGCTTCAACCTTAGCGAACAAGTGCGCATCGACGAATGGGCCTTTTTTCAGAGAACGAGGCATTAGTCAGATTCCTTTACTTGACGCGACGGTCGCGAATAATCATCTTAGTCGTACGCTTATTGGTACGTGTCTTGTACCCTTTAGCTTTTTGACCCCATGGGCTTACAGGTTGAATACCTTTGTTACGCCCTTCACCACCACCGTGTGGGTGGTCAATCGGGTTCATCGCCATACCACGTACGGTAGGACGAACACCACGCCAGCGTGAAGCACCAGCTTTACCCAATGAACGAAGGTTGTTTTCTTGGTTAGAAACTTCACCAATTACAGCGCGGCATTCAACATGCACTTTACGCATTTCGCCTGAACGAAGACGAATAATCGCGTAAGAACCATCACGACCCAACAACTGAACAGAAGCACCAGCAGAACGCGCTAATTGTGCACCCTTACCAATTTTAAGTTCAACGTTATGAAGTGTAGAACCGATCGGCATATTACGAAGTGGCAAGCAGTTACCTGGACGAATTGGAGCATCGTTACCAGATTGTACTTTATCGCCAGCACGTAAACCTTTAGGTGCAATGATATAACGACGCTCACCGTCAGCATATTTCAATAAAGCAATATGTGCTGTACGGTTTGGATCGTATTCAATACGCTCTACAACAGCTGGGATGCTGTCTTTGTTACGTTTGAAGTCAACGATACGGTAGTGTTGTTTATGACCACCACCAACGTGACGAGTAGTAATGTGACCGTTGTTATTACGACCACCAGTACGTTTTTTAGCTTCAACCAACGGTGCGTAAGGAGCGCCTTTGTGAAGATGGTCATGAACCACTTTCTCTACAAAGCGACGTCCTGGAGACGTTGGCTTACATTTTTGAATCGGCATAATTTTCGTCCTTATTCCGCTGCGCTTTCAGCGGTATCGCCCAAGTCAGCCATTTCAACATCTTGGCCGGCTTTCAGGGTGACGTATGCTTTTTTAACATCAGAACGACGTCCTAATGTACGACCAAAGCGCTTAGTCTTACCTTTAGTAATAGTTGTGTTAACTTTAACAACTTCTACACCAAAAAGTTTTTCAACTGCTTTTTTGATTTCAAGTTTAGTAGCATTGATGTCTACTTTAAATACTTGAACACCAACAGTATCACCTAAAACTTGTGCCTTTTCTGAGAAGACTGGTCCTTTAAGGACTTGATAGATACGTTCGTTGTTCATCCGAGTTCTACCTCAATTTTCTTAGCAGCAGCTACAGACATCACAACTTTATCAAACGCGATCAAGCTTACAGGATCGATTGCAGTTGCATCTACCACATCTACATGTGGAAGGTTACGTGCTGCAAGATATAAGTTCTCATCTACAGCGTCAGTAACGATTAATGCACGAGCAGCATTTAAGTCGTTAAGTTTTGCAAGCAATTCTTTAGTTTTTGGAGCTGCAACAGCAAACTCTTCAACTAATACAAGGCGATCTTGGCGAACAAGTTCAGCTAAGATACATTGCATTGCACCGCGGTACATCTTACGGTTTACTTTTTGAGACCAATCTTGTGGACGAGCAGCAAAAGTTTTACCACCACCAACCCAGATAGGGCTACGAATAGAACCCGCACGAGCACGACCAGTACCTTTTTGACGGAATGGTTTTTTACCACCGCCAGAAACGTCTGCACGCGATTTTTGAGCACGAGTACCTTGACGACCACCTGCTAAATAAGCAGTAACAACTTGGTGTACAAGAGCCTCGTTAAATTCACGTCCGAAAGCAACTTCAGACAATTCAACAGCAGAGCCGGAAACAGTTTTCAAATTCACGGTATTTCCCCTCAGGCCTTGATGGTAGGACGTACAATTACGTCACCGCCAGTTGCACCAGGAATTGCACCTTTAACAACTAAAACAGAACGTTCAGCGTCAATAGATACGATTTCAAGACCTTGTACTGTTACGCGTTCATCACCTAAGTGACCAGCCATTTTTTTGCCTTTGAACACGCGTCCAGGAGTTTGGTTTTGACCTGTAGAACCTAATACACGGTGAGAAACTGAGTTACCGTGAGTAGCGTCTTGGGTACGGAAGTTCCAACGTTTAACACCACCTTGGAAACCTTTACCTTTTGATTGACCAGTTACGTCAACAATTTGACCAACTGTGAACAAATCAACGCCAATAGTACCGCCAACTTCACGACCTTCAAGCTCAGCTTCAGTAACACGGAATTCTTTAACCAAGCGACCAGCAGCAACACCAGCTTTCGCGAAGTGACCTTTCTGAGCGTTAGTTACGCGAGATTCGCGACGTTCACCAGTAGTTACTTGAACAGCTTGATAACCATCAGTTTCAAGTGTTTTGATTTGCGTAATGCGGTTTGGATCGACTTCGATGACTGTAACAGGTACAGAAACACCAGCATCTGTAAAGATGCGAGTCATACCACATTTGCGACCGACTAAACCAATAGCCATGTGCATAAACCTCTAAAAAAGCGGCCTAATTAACTAATCGTTAATTAACCGAAAGCCTTAACCCAAAGCGATCTGAACATCAACACCAGCTGCAAGATCTAACTTCATCAATGCATCAACAGTTTTATCTGTAGGTTGAACGATGTCGATCAAACGTTTGTAGGTGCGGATTTCGTACTGGTCACGCGCATCTTTGTTAACGTGCGGTGAAGTAAGAACGTTGAAGCGTTCGATGCGAGTAGGCATCGGAATTGGACCACAAACTTGTGCGCCGGTACGCTTAGCGGTTTCTACGATCTCTTGAGCAGATTGATCAATCAGACGATGATCAAAAGACTTAAGACGGATACGAATTCTCTGGTTAGACATACCAGTAAACTCCAAGCCAAATATATAAAGAATCACCTTTGACGCATCTCACCTATTGGTAAGTGTCAAAGGCAGTGATAATCACCAAGGTCGTGATCGATGCCACGACTGTAATGCACATTTACTACTTTCTTCGCAGTAAATGCCCTCTTCTTGAGGGTCGCTCATTATAACGATTGTTTAAGTCTTATGCAATTCTCTTTTTCTATTTTTTGCTCAAATTCCACTTTAGCTACGTATTAATAATTCATTCTATGCATTTATTACAAACTCAATTGCTTTATTTAAGAGTTGATTACCTTGTTCAAATTTCTGTGCTTCTGAAGATTGCAGTTCATGTGCAGATTGAACATATTCTCCGTCAAAAATAGATAGCTCTTCTTCATTTTCCAGTAAAAGCTGTAAAGCTGCTGGTGTCATTTCCGGATGAAATTGAAAACCTAGTACATTTTTCCCAATCTGATACATTTGATTACGGCAAGCAATGCTCTCAGCCAAACGTATAGCTCCTTTAGGTATTTCAAATGTTTCACTATGCCACTGCATCACATTGATTTCTTCAGGTAGCGGAAAACTTTCTTGTGGTAAGTTTGCAACTCTTTGAACTGTCGACCATCCTAGTTCTTGATAACGATTACGGCTTACTGCTGCACCCAATGCATTCGCAATTAGCTGCCCACCCAAGCAAAGACCTATTGCTGGTTTCCCTGCTGCCAAATATCGACGCAACCATCTTTTTTCTATTTTAAGCCATGGATAGTTTGCCTCGTCATTTACACTCATGGTTCCACCCATAATTAGTAGTAAGTCAACTTCTTCAATCCGAGGTAAAGCTTCTATTTCAAGTGACCGATCTACGGGAAGTGCAAAGAATTCTGTAGAGCTAATAGTGGCGTGATGCGCTTTTAAAAACGAATAGCAGCTTCCAAAACCTTCGCCAGCAATATGTTGAAAATAGTGAACACGTAAATGCGACTTCATGCGCTTAAACCTATTGTTGTTAGAATGTTGGTTTGATCTTTGCAAAAATAAAGCCAAGTTTTTAGTGAATGTTACAGTAGTAACGAAACATCTTAGAATTAACCAAAAATCTGGCGAATAAATCAGTTTTCTCTTAATCTAATCTTATTATTTAAAGCATAGCGCCCCATGAAAAAGCATAACAATTTCCAAACCCGACTCATTCATGCACCACGAAAAGCACCACAATTTATTGAAACTGTGCAACCTCCCTTATTTCGTGCATCGACTATTATTTTTAAATCAACTACGCACCTTTTTGACCGCCACTGGACCGACCCTTATGATTACAGTTATGGAACGCACGGTACGCCAACCACATTTACCTTAGGCGACAATATTGCTCAAATTGAAGGTGGCTTGTACTGTTTACTTGCACCCAGCGGCTTATCTGCAATTAACTTAGTTAACTCTGCTTTTTTAGCAACAGGCGATGAAGTTTGGGTCCCGGACAATATATATGGCCCAAATCTAGAGCATCTAAACCACTTAAAAGATCAATATGGTATTAGTGTCAAAATTTATAATTCAATTGATGTATCAAGTTTTAAGCCGACTGAAAAAACCAAGCTCTTATGGATAGAAGCAGCAGGTTCAGTGACTCTTGAATTTCCCGATCTTAAAGAACTTGTTAAAAAAGCCAAGTCACATGGAGTTGTAACTGCTTTAGATAATACTTGGGGCGCTGGACTTGCATTTAATGCTTTTGATTTCTCTGATGAGCACTTGTCGGTAGATCTAACCGTACATGCGCTAACAAAATATCCAAGTGGTGGTGGTGATATTTTAATGGGAAGTGTTGTAACACGTGATGAAAAACTGTATCACCGCCTGTTCCGTACACATGCCATTCTAGGTATTGCTATCTCAGGAGATGATGCAGCACAAGTTCAGCGCAGCCTCGCACATATGTCACTACGATATAAACAGCAATCAGATAATGCAAAAACCTTATTGGAATGGTTGAAGCAACAGCCTCAATTTGCACAAGTTCTACATCCAAGCGATAAAGCCTCTCCAGGTCATCAATATTGGCAAGAGATTTGCACTACAGGTAAGAGTGCAGGATTAGTCAGTGTCATATTTAAACCTGACTATGATATTTCAGCAGTACGCCGTTTTTGTGACGCTCTTAAGTTATTTAAACTTGGCTTTAGCTGGGGTGGACCAGTTAGTCTGGTTATGCTTTATGATTTAAAAATGATGAGGAAACTTGAGAATACACATTTACAACAAGGTTTATTGGTTCGTTTGTGTATAGGGCTAGAAGATCCTCAAGATTTAATTCAAGATATCGAAAATGCACTAAAACATTTGTAAAACGACAACATCAATAGTGGCTCGCTCCAAGGGATAAAAATATATGGGTACACCGATTGTTATTGCAAAAAACATTAATGACACATCAAAAGAAATTGTTTTGCTTTCTCAATTTGCCAACCGACATGGCCTGATTGCAGGTGCTACGGGTACAGGTAAAACTGTCACCCTAAAAGTTCTTGCAGAAAGTTTTTCTCGAATCGGTGTTCCCGTCTTTCTTGCTGACGCAAAGGGTGATGTTTCAAGTCTTGCAAAAGCTGGCGAGGCCTCGGATAAATTTAATGAACGCTTAAAGCTTCTACAAATTGATAGTGTTCCATTTGCGGCTAATCCCGTTATTTTTTGGGATCTATTTGGGCAACAAGGCCATCCTATTCGAACCACTATTTCTGAGATTGGGCCAATTTTATTAGCACGTATACTTAACCTAAATGATACTCAAGAAGGTGTTTTATCTGCTGTATTCCGCATTGCAGATGATCAAGGATTACTGTTAGTCGACTTTAAAGATCTGAAAGCTATGATCACCTTTGTGAGTGAACATGCGGCAGAATTTAAAGCCGAGTACGGCAATCTATCTCCAGCTAGTTTAGGAGCAATTCAGCGTAATTTGCTCGCTCTTGCCGACCAAGGTGGAGACCAGTTCTTTGGAGAGCCAGCTTTAAATATTCTAGACTTTATACAAACTGATGCTAATGGTCGTGGCTATATCAATATTCTTGCTGCAGACAAGCTCATGAATACACCTAAGCTATACGCCACTTTCTTGTTATGGATGCTTTCTGAATTATTTGAACAACTTCCTGAAGTTGGCGATATGGATAAACCAAAACTCGTGTTTTTCTTTGATGAAGCTCACTTGTTATTCGACAACGCCAGTCAAGCTTTACAACAAAAAATTGAACAAGTTGTACGTTTAATTCGCTCTAAAGGCGTCGGTATTTACTTTATCACTCAAAACCCACTTGATTTACCAGAAAGTGTTTTGGGTCAGCTCGGTAACCGTGTGCAACATGCTCTACGCGCCTTTACCCCCAAAGATCAAAAAGCAGTAAAAACTGCTGCAGATACATTCCGTTCAAATCCTGATTTTAAAGTGGATGAGGCAATTACACAGCTAGCCGTGGGTGAGGCACTTATTAGTTGTCTAGATGAGCAAGGTACTCCACAAATTGTTGAACGTGGCTGGGTTATGCCTCCTTACTCTTCTTTTAGCCCTATCACACCTGAAGAACGAAAAACTTTAATTGAGCAAAGTATTATTGCTGGCGTCTATGAACAAGTCGTAGACCGTGAGAGTGCATATGAAATGCTCCAAAATAAAGTCGCTGAGCGTGAACAACAAAAACAAGATGCGGAGCTTGCCAAAGAGCAAGAAGCTTTAGCGAAACAGCAAGCTAAAGAACAAGAACGTCTAGCACGTGAACAGCAGAAAGAAGAAGAACGTGCGGCAAGAGAACGAGCAAAATTGACTCAAGATATTGTTGGAACTTTTGCAAAAAGTGCCGCTCGAAGTTTAGGGGGTAGTACTGGACAAAAATTAGTACGAGGATTACTCGGTTCATTATTTGGAAAATAAAAAATAATCAAATCAATTAATTAAATTAAGGGATGTAATATCCCTTAATTTAATTAAGGTTTTTGTAAAAAAGCTATTGCCACAATTTTCTTAAAGATGTATTTTAAATACATCTTATATAGCCAGATAATTAAGGTCTAGCCATGACTCCACAACAAATTGAACTCGTTAAATCTACTGTACCTGTATTGCGCGAACATGGCGTTACGCTGACTACATACTTTTATAAACGTATGTTGAATAACAACCCAGAATTAAAAAATGTTTTTAATCTTGATGATCAAACCAGCCTACGCCAACCTCGTGCTCTTGCAGCAGCAGTACTCGCATATGCTGAAAATATTGAGAATCCTACAGTGCTTGCCAAAGCAGTTGAACGCATTACCACGAAGCACGTGAGTTTAGACATTCAACCAGATCAATATGCAATTGTGGGCGATAACTTGCTTCATTCAATTAGTGAAGTTTTAAATGTTCCTTTTGAATCAGAACTCATTGAAGCGTGGAAACAAGCTTATTTACAGTTGGCAGATATATTAATTGGTGTTGAAAAACAGAAATATGCGCAACTTGAGAGCTTAAAAGGTGGATGGGCTGGTTGGCGTTCATTTGAAATCACACAAATTGATCCACTTGAATCTGGCAAACGTTTCACTTTAAAAGCAACTGACCATGAAGATGTATTAACTGGCCCAGCAAATGCCTTTATTTCTGTAAAAGTTCAAGTTCCCGACCACCAGCTTGAACAACCTAAAGCATTTAAGTTCACAGAGGCTCAAGAAAATAATACTTATCATTTTGAAGTTCAGCCTGAAGAAAACCATACAGAGTTCTCAGTTTCGAACATTTTGCTTGAACACTATAGAGTTGGTGATCAAGTACAAGTTTCAGCCCCTTTAACGCTGTAATTGAAAAAGCTCTGGCCTGAAAGTTTTATTCTTTAGACTTTCAGGCTAAGATGATCAACCTCTTATCCTTTTGTTTTTGGTGATCATGCAACTTAATAAATTTACCGATTATGCTTTAAGAATATTAATGTATGTCGCTCGTCCAAGTGATGCACCGTATACAATTGCAGAAATCGCTCAAGATTTATATGTTTCACAAAATCATCTCGTGAAGGTTGTCCATTTTATGGGTAAACAAGAGTGGATTATTACCATTCGAGGTAAAGGCGGTGGAATTCGTTTAAATCCAAAAGCTTTAGATTTAAAGCTCGGCGCAATTGTGCGAATTTTACAAGGTGATCATCAAATTGTTGAATGCAATACTCCTCCTTGTGTTTTACGCTCGCATTGTGGTTTAAAAGGAATTCTTGATCAGGCTTTAGAAAGTTTCTATCAAAGTTTAGATCAGCATACATTAGGTGAAGTTTTACAACAGCCTAAATCTGCATCTGACACATCCCCTATTTCCTTTTTGCAAATCTAATGTTTGTAATTCTATTTATCTTTACAACCAAGCTTACTGAAAATTAGCAAGAATAACCAAGCTCCTTTATACTAAGCGCGAGCCCTCTCATTTAAAAAGTTATTTTTTATGCGTCGTAGTGAAAAATCGAAAGACACCAAAGCCAGACTAGCACCCAAGCAAAAGATCAGTTATGAAAAAAAACCAGACCCGGCGATCACAGCCTATGCTGTGCAATCTCTAAACTGGTTACGCCAAGCTGAGTTTTTAATGAGTGCACCTAAATTGGCACTTTGTGTTGAAGATAGTGGCTACGAGATTGCTTTTGCAGGGCGCTCAAATGCTGGTAAGTCTAGCGCTATTAATGCTTTAACCAACAAAAAACAACTCGCACGTGCCTCAAAAAAACCTGGCCGTACGCAAATGATTAACTTTTTTAGTTTAGGTAATCCCGATCAACGTTTAGTTGACCTTCCTGGCTATGGTTATGCGGCTGTACCAGAGGATATGAAACGTGTTTGGCAAAAAGAATTAGAGAACTACTTAATCCATCGTAAAAGTTTACAAGGATTAGTTTTACTCATGGATATTCGCCATCCTTTACAGCACTTTGACATGATGATGCTAGAGTGGGCTTATTCCCGCCATTTATTTGTTCATATTCTTTTAACCAAAGCAGATAAACTTAACCGTGGTCCAGCAAACAAAGTTTTGCTTGAAGTTAAACAACAATTGAAAAAAATGAAGCTTGATTTCTCAATTCAGCTTTTCTCTTCATTAAACAAACTAGGCTTAGAAGAACTCGCAAGTGTAATGGCTGGACGTCTACACTTTACGCTTGAGCAACAGCCTGAATTTGACGTCGATGCGATCCCTGAAGCAAGCGATGAGGATGCAGAAGAGTAAATCGTCAAAACAGATACAATTTCTTTATTAAATTTATATTCAATTGGCCCCTATTGCTAAACACAAATGTAGGGGCTTTTTTTATACTCGTTATAACTTCATCGAGTTAAAAATCAGGACTAAATGATGAAATTGCTATCTTTTTTGAAGAATAAGGCTTTAGGTTCTTCTATTGATTATAAAATTCTTCCACGCAAGGTAAAATTTGACTGGAAAGATACCCCTGTAGACTGGATTCCAAACCAACCGTTTGCAAGTTATTTTATTAATGAAATTAATAATATCTTGCCTGCTGGAGAGTTCTGGTTCTGTCGACTCTATAATAAGGTTTTACCTCGTATTACCGATGAAAAACTTAAACAGGATGTCCAAGCATTTATTCGCCAAGAAGCAATGCACGCAAATGCACACACTTCTGCCAATAAAGAATATTTAAGCGCACGTAATATTGATATCCAGAGAAATCTGGACATTATGAATTATCTATTTACCACTGCTTTGGCAGATAAACCTTTTGATAAAGAAGTTCCTCAGTTCTTGCAGGAACAATGGGATTTATTTCGTTTAGGTGTTATCGCAACTGTTGAGCATATGACCTGTGTACTCGGTAAATATGCGCTTTATAACAACCGTTGGGAAGAATTAGGCGCAGATCCAGAAATGGTCGATCTGGTTAAATGGCATGGTTCTGAAGAAATTGAACATCGCACCGTAGCCTTTGATTTATATCGTCATCTTGGTGGTGGTTACATCCCACGTTACTACTTAAGCCTTGCTGTTATTACCCTTGTCCTTGGATTATGGGTAGACGGCGCTGCGCATATTATGAAGCAAGATCCTCGCTTTGCCGATGCGGCCAAATCTAAATTTTTTCCAGTTTGGGTTGCTGTAGAGTGGTACAAGATTAGCCGTAAAGATAATCAGGTATTACCAAATCCATTTTGGCTTATTGCTCAGCAAATTGACTATCTCATGCCTTGGTACGATCCAGTTAAAGAAGGTAGCACTGAAGATGCGGTAAGTTATTTATCTCAATCTCCAGCAGCAAAAAGAGCCGAGCTACAAGCCGCTTAAAAATAAAAAAGCAGGATATAAATCCTGCTTTTTTATTTAGAGATTAGAAACTGATATCTTTCTCTTTAGTATATCGATCTACAACTACACTAATCATCATATCGCCCTGCACATTTACCACCGTTCTTACCGTATCGAGTAAACGGTCGATTGGAAGTAAAATAGCAATTGCTTCGGCTGGTAACCCCACAGATTGCAATACCATAATCATGGTGACCATACCCGCACTTGGAATTCCTGGTGCACCAAGTGATGCAATCATCGCTGTTAAGCACACAACAATTTGCTGGGTCAGGTTTAAGTCTAATCCCACTAAATTTGCAACAAAGAGCGCAGCAGCAGCTTCATATAAAGCTGTACCATCCATGTTAAGTTGAGAACCTAATGGAATCACAAAACCTGCCGTTTGAGGACGAACACCTAAGTTTTCCTGTGTGCATTTCATACTCAGCGGCATTGTTGCAGAGCTCGAACTTGTTGCAAACGCAGTAATTAAGGCTGTACGTGTACCTTTGAAAAAAGTCCAAGGACTCATACGACCAACAATCCAGAGCAGTAATGGCAAAACAACAGCACCATGGAAAATAGTGGTTCCAGTTACAACAACAGCAAACTCTGCCAAGCGGCTTAATACTGAAATATCTTCGGTAGCCATTAATTTAGCAAGTAATGCAAAAATTCCTAATGGTGCCAACTTCATGACCCATCCCACTAGCATCATCATCATTTCAAAAAACTGATGACTTAATAAGCGGATACTCTTAAAGCGTTCACCACCTTGAACCAACGCAAAACCCACAAATAGTGCAAACACCACAACAGCTAAAACATTTCCATCACTAAATGCTTTAAAGGGGTTAATTAACGTATTTTGAATAAAGTTAGTAAAGAAAGTTGCTGGATTTAAACTATCTGGTGCTTGATAGTTTTGCATTGATGCCTGAAAAATTGAAATATCTACGCCTCGCCCCACCTCAAATAAATGAGCACAGCCAATACCCAAGAATAAGGCCAATGTGGTGGTGGTGATAAAACATAAAAACGTAATTTTCCAAACAGGACCTAGCTGCCCTCCTGCCTGTAAATTTGAAACTCCCACAACAATAGAGCTGAAAATTAACGGCACCAACAACATTTTAAGCAGCCCAATAAAGACACTACTTAATATGCCTAAGCCGTATAAGCTATGCTTTACAAAAGCAGTATCAGGATACATGGTAAGCACGAAGCCAAAGGCTAAACCTAAAATGGCAGCAATCAGAATTTGTGTATTTAAGTTCATATCAGCATTATTTTTTTCAGTAGGCAATCCTTTTGCAAATATGACATGAGCTTGCTTTTCATTCGAGCAATTTTTTGTCACATCCTTTCAATTAAAATAAAAAAGCCATCTTATGAGATGGCTTTATAAATAAGTTTATTGCGTTTCAATTTCCCGCAAACGAATTAAACCCTCTTGTACCGTACTACATACAAGTTGGCCATTTTGCCACATACGGCCAAAATTCAAACCACGAGAAGCTGCACTAACTGTTGCTTCCATGTCATAGAGCATCCATTCATCAGCGCGCAGTGGGCGATGGAAATAAATGGCATGATCAATACTGGCACACTGCAAACTTGGAGAAATATAGCTTAGACCATGTGGTCTTAAAGCCGTAGTCATCAAAGTAAAGTCCGAATAAAACGCCACAATTGCTTGATGTAAAGCGATATCATCAAGTTGTTTTGGAATACGGTCATGGGTACGGATATAGTGCGCATTATATGGCGCTTCCGGTTGTGGTTGAAATGGATTGACTGGATCAATCGGTCGTATTTCAACATGACGTTCACGCATGAAACTTGCACGAACATTTTCCGGTACAAAATTAAGAATACCTTCTTTCAGTTCATTTTCCGACTTTAAGGTCTCAGGAGCTGGATATTCTGGTTCTGAGTGTTGGTAGTTCAAGCCTTCTTCAGGATTGGCGAAAGATACCATTGCAGAGAAAATAACTCGTCCATGTTGGACTGCCCGAACCTGACGACTGACAAAGCTTTTTCCATCACGCAAGCGATCTACTTCATAAATGATTGGAGCATTAATATCGCCACCATATAAAAAGTAAGCGTGCATAGAATGCGCAGGACGATCAGTTGTATAAGAAGCTGCACGTAAAGCCTGCCCTAAAACCTGACCTCCAAAAACACGTTTACCGACCAAATTACGGCTAATTCCACGGTAAATATTTTCTTCAAGCTTTTCTAAAGTGAGCAGCTCAACCAGTTCTTGGGTTAACGCATTCATGAGAGATACCTTCATATTGCAGGCAAAATTGGTATTAAAGGACAGATGTGTAGAATCTATTGTGCCATAAAAAACTATTTGTACATGGAACAATCAGTCAACTTCTGACGAACATTACCCTTAAAGTAGCTAAAAATACGATTTTTAACGATAAAAAATGCCAAAAGCATTATAATTTATAAGAAAGTAGCATATTGTTTTTTTTAATAAATGCCTCAAAATAATTACCCTCTGCATTTGGTGCTGGGATTTGTCTTTAAGAAGTAGGAGTTCTTATGTCCAAGAGTGGGTTTGGTCAAATGTATCGTCGGCTTTCAAGTAAGCTACTTGACCTCGTGGTAACACCACATGTTCTTGGGGAAGTTCCTACTGAACCAGTATCAGAAACATCGGAAACTGAAGCAAAGACTGAGCGCCAAAAGGTAGTGTGCTACGTCTTGCAAAATCATTCTCGCAGTAATGCGTTAGTGGTGGATGGGGAAACTCGCCGTTTAAATTTAAAACCTGCATTAGATCCGTTAGTCATCGGTTCTCATCAGGAAAAAGCATCAGTTTTATTTTTACAACATAATGATGAAAATAATCTATTAAATCCCCCTCCTCATGCTTTTCCACCTCGTTTAATTAAACTGATTGAAGTTTTACAAGCAAATCCTGAGCTCGATATAGAACTAGTTCCAGTAACCGTTTTATGGGGCCGCTCTCCAGATAAAGAAGACTCTTGGTTTAAGCTATTGTTCTCAGACACATGGGCAACACCAAGTACCGTTAAACAGCTTGTAAATATTGGTTTACATGGTCGTCAATCTTATTTAGAGTTCCATGAACCACAGTCTTTGCGTGACCTCGTTGAATATGCTCAACAGCATTATCCGAACCTTTCACCAGCGACTTATATTGTGAGCACTTTAAATGACTACCTTGACCGCCAACGTGAAGTTGTTTTAGGCCCTGACTTATCAGATCGCCGCAATGTCATGCAGTCGGTATTAAAGTCTCGTGATGTTCAAGAAGCTATTCGACGCGAAAGTATTCGTGGCAAAATCAGCATGCTTGAAGCAGAGCGCCGTGCGATTGGTTATGTCAACGAAATCGTATCTGACTATTCTCACTCAGCAGTTCGTTTTGCAGATTTAGCATTAACACGCTTATGGACTCAGCTTTATGACGGGGTAGAAGTTCATAACTTCAGCACTGTTCGTGAGCTCGCAAAAGACTATGAAATTGTGTACACACCATGTCACCGTAGCCATATTGACTACTTATTACTGTCTTATGTGATCTATAAACGTGGTTTGATGGTTCCGTATATTGCTGCGGGCGACAACTTAAACTTACCTTTCGTTGGTCAGCTTTTACGTGGTGGCGGTGCCTTCTTTATTCGCCGCTCTTTCCGTGGTAATGGCCTTTATACTTCGGTATTTAAAGAATATTTATATAGTATTCTTTCTCGTAACACACCACTTGAATACTTTATTGAAGGTGGACGTTCACGTACAGGTCGTTTATTACCACCGAAAACTGGCATGCTCGCAATGACAGTTCATAGCCATTTACGTGGCCGTGCCAAGCCGATTGTATTTGTACCAACTTATATTGGTTATGAACGTCTTATGGAGGGTTCGACCTATGTAGGCGAAATGCAAGGTAAGCCAAAAGAAGCTGAGTCTATTTTTGGTATTTTAAAAACACTTCGAAAAATTGAACGTATTTTCGGTAAGGTACACGTTAACTTTGGTGAACCTGTTTTTCTAGACGACTTGCTTAAACAGCACAATGCAGAAAATGTCTACATTGAAAAGAATGACGACCCAGTACCACCCGCTGTTTCAGAAGCAGTGAATAGCTCTGCAAATGCAATTTTAGAGAATATTAACCGTGCGGTAGTGATTAACCCGGTTTCTTTACTTTCAATTATTTTACTTGCAACACCAAAGCATACGCTTGATGAAGAAATCTGCATTAAACAGCTAGAAGCTTATCGCAATTTGGCATCAAATTTCCCTTATGATGCACGTACAGAAGTAACGCCTTTATCTGGTAAGGAAATTATTGCTTACGGCTTAAAGCTTAAACTCATTAAGCGTGTACAGCATGCTCTTGGTGACATTATTGCGATTGAAGATAACCAAGCCGTTCTCCTCACTTATTTCCGTAATAACATTTTACATGCTTTCGTTTTACCTTCATTGGTTGCATCTCTTGTTGAGCATAACGGAAAAATCAGTCGTACTGATTTAAGTAATGTCATCTATACACTTTACCCGTTCTTAAAAGCTGAACTATTCCTTAAATGGAAAAGTAGTGAACTTAAAGAACAGATTGAACAATATGCAGATGCATTAGTTCAATCAAAACTTATTGAGCAAGATGATGAAGGTAACTTGATTAGCTCTGCACCAAATACTGAAGAGCACAATCAGCTTGTTGTATTGGCAACACCTGTTAAACAAAGTCTTGAGCGTTATTACATGACGTTAGCTTTAATCACACAGCGTGGTTCAGGCAATATTTCAACAAAACAAGTTGAAGAGCTAAGTCATTTGTTAGGCCAACGTTTGTCTGTACTTTACGAGTTTAATTCTCCAGAGTTCTTTGACAAAGCATTGTTCCAAAGCTTTATCAAAGTCTTAACTCAACAAAATTACATTCGAACGAATGACCAAGGCCAAATCGAGTTTGATGATAATTTCCGTCAAATGGCAGCAGGCGCACAGTTAGTACTTGATGAAGTAACGTTACAGATGTTGCAACACATCACCACCTTTACTGATGAAGAGTTAAAAGAAGCCCTTGAAGCAATGGCTTCTCAACAAGCTAAACGCCGTTTAAAACGTAAGAAATCTTAAAATTTTAGTCAAAATAAAAGGCAACTCAGGTTGCCTTTTATTTTATCGACGCATAGAACATTCAAAGTAACGTGGATCATCGATACAACGTAAGCGTTTCATTAGCTCAACAAAGTATGCATCATAATATCCAGAGCGAACATATTGATTCCGTATTTTGGCCACCATAATGTCATAGCTCTGCTTTTCGTAAAAAGAAACATCTACCCAATAATAGGCAGGTAAATGATTTTCCCACTGCATTGCTCTATTCGTTAGTAATTGACTATTTTGCACAAACCAAGCCCGAATTTTTCGTCCAAAATTGGCAGGATAAGCTTGAGGTTTAATAATTAGATTTACCCCAAAATAAGCCAATGGAAAATTAATCACCTGAGTGTCTGGCCCAAAATCTTTCTGTAAGTTATAAGGTAAAAGACCATAAATCGGTGCAGGCATAATATCGATTTTATTTTGCTGGAACTGGGCAATTGCATTGGATAAGTCAACATAGACTGGCTGCGCCCCTACACTTCTCACCAAAGCCTGCTGTGGCGGATTATTAGCCAAGACTCCGACTCGCTGGCCTCTAAGCTGTGCAACTTTTGATATTTTTTTGTTTTTCATGACCATGTAAGCTGTTCCTACTGGAATCATACCGACCACTTCATAGTCTTGATTAATAAGTTTTTTCTCAATTGTAGGATGGTTTAAAAGCTGCAATAAATTTCGGGCAGTTCGGTTATTAGGTATAAGACCGATACCCGAACTGCTCCCCATAAAATGATTGTACTGATAAGTATTAAAGTTACTTGCTGCTAGCCCCGAACATTTCCCCTCATCAAAAGCTTGTATAGCTTGCTGCTCTTTTTGATAACTGACGACCTTGAACTTGACTTGATATTGCTGAGCATATAACCGAATGTCGTTTAAACGACGCGTTATATCCCCTTGGGTACCCATAGGATCATATGTACACCACACCTGATCTTGAGCCCAACTCGCAACTGACATTACGCTCAAAATAAGAGCTAAACAAAATTTCTTCACTTGCAACCTTTTTTTCTTTATCGGCAATTTGATTGCCTCTTCTGGTATTTCTATTGTTATTTAAAGTTTAGTCTAAATTTTAATTTGTACCATGAGCATTTAAACATAATAAATAGTCATTAAAGCAAATTGGGTGCTCAAGCTGAAAACCTGTTTCAAATAAATGTTTCGCATATATTTTTTTACCTGAAACATGAGCTGAATCTAAAGTAAGAAGTGGTAAATCCAACTGACTTTGGAACCACAGTAAAACTTCATGTAAAGGTACAGGAGCATTATTTGCAACAAGATAACTCTTATGCGGTTTTTCAAAATCGGCTAAAAATGCTAAAAATCTTGCCAAATCATCAATATGAATACGATTACTATAGTGAATATTTGGATAGGTCTGTGTGTTTTCAGCCATGCGTTTTAATCGGTCAATCGAAGTACCATAAATCCCTGTAGGACGTACAATCACGCACTGAGCTGGAAAGTATTTCTGCCAAAGCAATTCCATATTATGCAGGATATGTCCTTGAGCATCATTCGGGTGAATCTCACTATCATCATTAATAGTTTCACCAGAGTTTTCACCATATACACGTGTAGATGACACGACAATGAGTCTTTTGACTGGATGTAATTTTAACGCCTGACGAATAGGTTCAATACTATCAACGTAAGTATGTTGATAACCTTGAACTGTACTATCGTCTGGAGAAAGTAAAATATACACTACATCTACAGGCGCAATTTCACTTAAATCAAGTGTAAAAATATCCTGTACGAGGTGTTTCCCGTAAGGATCTGTTTTTTCGCTACGGCTGATTGTGGTAATTTGATGTCCTGTCTCAAATAGTTGTTTAGCAACACGCTGAGATGTTTTACCATAACCGATAAATAATATATGCATAGAGAACTCGTTGAGGGGACATGACTTCAGTCCATCAGTTACAAGGCGTTGGATCGGCTTCAGCAGCCCTACTCGAAAAACTAAATATTTTTACCACAGATGATTTACTGTTTCATCTGCCCCGTGATTATGAAGATCGCAGTACCATTATTCCTATGAATCAATTGGTGGTTGGTCGTAGTTATTTACTCGAGGGTGAAGTCAAATCTGTTGATTTCCCTCCAGGTAAACGTAAATCTATGGCCGCATTAATACAAGATGAATTTGGTAAGGTGACTTTACGCTTTTATCATATTTATAAAAATTTAACCGACAAAATAAAACCAGGCCATCGTTTACGTATTTTTGGTGAAGTTCGCGTAGGTGCACGAGGACTTGAGCTTTATCATCCAGAAATTCAGCTCATTAATGAGCATACGCCTCTACCCAAAACGCAGCTCACGGCAATTTACCCAAGTACTGATGGTTTAACGCAACCTAAGTTACGTGAATATGTTAAACAAGCGTTGAAGCATCATAGTGATGCTCTACCTGAGCTGCTTCCTAAACAATATACAAATGGATACGCACTCAAAGAAGCCCTACATTACATTCATGAGCCACCTGTCGATGCCAATATGATTCAATTGGCCCAAGGGTCTCATCCTGCTCAGCAACGCCTTATTTTTGAAGAGTTGGTCGCACATCAAATTAGCCTTCTCACGCGACGTGCTTATATTCGTCAAATTGCCTCACCTGCTTTTCCGAGTAGTAAAGTACTTGCAAAAAAACTGTTAGAAGCTCTTCCCTTTCAAATGACCAACGCACAAAAGCGTGTATCAAAAGAAATTTTAAGCGACTTAAAACAACACCAACCGATGTTACGCTTGGTACAAGGTGATGTAGGTGCAGGTAAAACTTTAGTTGCGGCAGTTGCGGCATGTCACGCCTTAGAAGCAGATTGGCAAGTTGCCTTAATGGCACCTACCGAAATTTTAGCAGAGCAGCATTATTTAAATTTTAAGCGCTGGTTTGAACCTTTAGGTATTACAGTAGCTTGGCTGTCAGGCAAACAAAAAGGTAAAGCACGAACACAAGCTGAACAACAAAT
This sequence comes from Acinetobacter sp. 1130196, assembly GCF_000588095.1. Lineage (NCBI taxonomy): Bacteria > Pseudomonadati > Pseudomonadota > Gammaproteobacteria > Moraxellales > Moraxellaceae > Acinetobacter > Acinetobacter sp. 1130196. The sequence goes on from NZ_JFWX01000011.1 coordinate 69,973, forward strand.
CAAAGAGGGCCATGCCGAGCTTATTGTAGGTACGCATGCTTTGTTTCAAGATAATGTTGAGTTTGCCAAATTAGGACTCGTGATTATTGATGAGCAGCACCGCTTTGGGGTGGATCAACGATTGGCTTTACGCAACAAAGGCGCAGAACAACTCACACCACATCAACTCGTCATGACTGCAACGCCAATTCCTAGAACATTAGCAATGAGTGCTTATGGCGATTTGGATACATCGATTATTGACGAATTGCCGCCAGGCCGAACTCCAATTCAGACCGTCACAATTCCGCTAGATCGTCGTGAAGAAGTGCTAAATCGAATTGCTACAAATTGCCGAGAAGGTAAACAAGCCTACTGGGTATGTACTCTGGTTGAACAGTCCGAAACTTTAGATGCTCAAGCTGCCGAAGCCACTTATCAAGAAATGAAAGAGCGCTTTCCTGAACTTAATATTGGTTTGGTTCATGGCAAAATGAAAGCTGATGAAAAGCAATCTGTCATGCAAGCATTTAAAAACAATGAACTACAACTGCTAATTGCGACAACTGTTATTGAAGTTGGGGTAGATGTACCTAATGCATCAATTATGGTCATTGAAAATGCTGAACGCTTAGGTCTTTCACAACTACACCAATTACGAGGTCGTGTCGGACGAGGTGCAAAGGCTAGTTTTTGTGTTCTTCTCTATAAACCCCCTCTTTCACAAAATGGGCAAGAAAGACTGTCAATCTTAAGAGAAAGTAACGACGGCTTTGTCATTGCTGAAAAAGACCTTGAATTACGAGGTCCGGGTGAATTATTAGGAACAAAACAGACAGGTGATATGGGCTTCCGTGTCGCACGTTTAGAACGAGATGATCATTTACTGACTCAAGCGCATTACGTTGCACAACAAGTTCTAAAAGATTACCCTGAGCAAGCTGACGCCCTCTTGAAACGGTGGCTGCCTGAAGCACCTCGATACGCTTATGTTTAAGTTGTTCAACCCTCAATATCTTTTTCAGTTATTGTCCCCTTGCCTATTATGTGAAATAGGAACACGGGAAAAATATTCACTTTGTAAAGAATGTTGGGAACAACTACCGTGGCTTAAGCAAACAGTTCAGCGCAATGATCAATCTGTTCTTGTGGCTTGCCACTACGCATATCCAATTAATCGCATAATTCAGCAGTTCAAATATGAACAAAAATTACACTATCAAACCTTACTTGCCGAGGTCTTACAGCAAATAAAATTTCCTAAGGTACAAGCCATAGTACCTATGCCTATTTCTAAACAACGCTTAACTGAACGTGGTTTTAATCAATCCTTATTACTCGCCAAACTTTTAAGTAAACAATTAAAAATACCTGTTTGGCAGCCTGTGCAGCGCCTAAATGAACGCTCTCAAAAAGGATTGTCTCGCCTCGAAAGATTTGAAAATATTGAACAGCAATTTGTTGCGATGACTCAAGAAAAACGGCGTTACCGTCGTGTGCTGATTATTGATGATGTAATCACAACAGGAAGTTCAATTCACGCTTTAAGTCAGGCACTAAAACAGCTAGGGTGCACATCTATTTATGCAAGTTGCCTAGCTGCTGCCTCATCTACATCATATTAAAATTATAGAGTTGTAGATAAGTTCTGCTCACACCATGGAATTACAATTTCTTTGGTTAATGGCGCAAGTTTTGTCTCGGAATCATTAAATTTTATCCACTTCATTTCAGCAATCTCGGCTGCAATTTGTGGAGACTGTTTCAAACGAACTAAATATAAATGACTAATCAGCGTATGATCTGGTTCATTGGCTGCTGCTGTCTCAAAACGGCCTATAAACCGCTCTATTACACACGAGCTACCTATTTCTTCCAAGATTTCACGTTGTATAGCAGTTTCCGGAGCCTCATTCGGCTCCAGTTTACCGCCTACTTGCATAAAAGCCTGTGTATTACGCTTTCTAACAAGCAATAATTCATTTTGTTCATTTAAGATCACCGCAGCGGCGACCGTAATTGTTTTCACCTATCTAACCTCATTTATGGTTGAACATCCGCATTTGTCCATTTCGGAGCAGGCGGCTGATATTGTTCAAATTGCTGAAGAATATCCTCAATTTTATCCGAAGCGATCAATTTGTCGGCAAACCTTGCTTGGCTAAAACCTTTATCTACAGTTCCTTGAACCATTTTAAGCAAATCTTCATAAAAGCCCGCTACATTTAGAAAAGCACACGGCTTTTGATGAATACCTAATTGTGCCCATGTCCATTGTTCAAAGATTTCTTCCAATGTACCTGCCCCACCTGGTAAAGCAATAAAACCGTCCGATAGATCTGCCATTTTGGTCTTACGCTCATGCATATTCTCGACGACATATAGTCTTGTCAGCCCGGGATGAGCTAACTCGCGATCGACTAAAGCACGAGGAATGACGCCAATGACTTGTCCACCGGCTTGTAAAGCACTATCAGCGACAACGCCCATTAAACCCGAACGTCCACCACCATAAACAAGAGTTTTACCTTGTTTAGCAATAGTTTGACCGGTTAATTGAGCAATTTGTTGAAAGATTGGGTCTGAACCTAAAGATGAACCACAGAAAATACAAATTGAATTCATAGTATAAAAACCGTTTTATTGAACTGTCATGCTGACAAACTAGACTATCGACAGAGTTTTTTTTTGCAAAATAGCGTATTGGCAAGTGTTTTTCGGCAAATCCTTGTCTAAAATACACCCATCAATTTCCATCAGACTGCGTGAGGAAAAAAGACACATGCTTGAAGCCTTTTATGCCACAGAACGCGGAAGTCTGGAAGATGCCACCATCAACGGTGGATTTGATCTACATCCCGAATTAGTATGGCTTGATCTAATTGCACCCTCTCAAGAAGAACAACAATGGGTCTTAGATGCCTACGATCAGAACTTACCCACACTAAAGTCGCTAGAAGACATTTCATCTTCTGCTCGATTCTACCGTGATGATGACGGCATTTTGCATATCAGCACCTATTTTTTAACGAAAAATAAAAATTATCAGGTTGATGGAGATGCGGAAGATTCATCCCATATGCTTGCCATGGTGCAAACCGTAGCATTTATTTTACATAAAGATCGCTTATTTACTTTGCGTGGTGAGAAGCTAGTTGCATTTCGTGCATTTCGTGCGCGAGCTCGTCGTAATGACTATGAAATGGATTACAAAGATCCAACTTGGATTTTATTAGGCTTGCTTGAAGCAAAACTGGATGAGCTTGCGGATATCTTAGAAGATATCCACAAGGATCTAGAAAAATACTCTACTGAGGTGCTCAACAACCATCAACGTGAGAAGATTTTAGACCTTGATGACATGATTACCCGCTTGGCTCAACAAGAAGACATGCTTGGAAAAGCTCAACTGTGTTTAATTGATTTACGAAGAGTCTTAACGTTTTTATCTCGTCCACGTGCTTTAGGCAGTCATATCTACGATGCAGATATCCGAGAGCTCAGTGAAGACGTTCGTTCACTTGTAGAACATGATGCTTTCTTATTCCAAAAAGTACGATTCTTGCTTGATACAACGTCTGGGTTCATTAACACTGAGCAAAACGATACGATTCGTCGATTCTCGATTTTACCAAGTATGTTAGCGCCACCAATGCTGATCGCGAGTATCTATGGTATGAACACCGAAGTATTGCCTTTTGCTCATGGTAAAAGTAGTTTTATCGCAGTCTTATTAATCATTATTGGCTTTTTTATTGGCCCTATCATTTATTTCCGCTGGAAAAAGTGGATTTAAAGCCTGTCCATATTCACCAATCCTTTATATAAAAAAAGCACCTAAATTTAGGTGCTTTTTTTATCTTTGCATAATCAGACCAAATGTAGATCTTCTTGCAAATGGCAAGCTTGAATGATTTTCAGCATCTTCTCTGGAACATTTTTAAAATGTAATCCAGACTTCTGTGGCGTCTGACGTAACCATTGAACTAACACCGCCAATGCTAACGTATTACCATGCTCAAGCTGTTTTAAATCAACAATTAGAGGAAAGCTAGTCTGCTTTTTAATAATTGCCAATCCAGCTTGATATTGTTGTTCAGCATTTTCAAAATCGATTTTGCCTGAAACAACTAACTCTTGGTTAAGATACTGAACCACTCTTCACCTACTTATTTTTGTTTGTTCTGATTAACAGCAGCATCTGCATCAGGTTGGAACGTAGCAATTGCTTTATTTAAATCGCCACCATTACGCTTAACAGTTGCAGCAAACTGGTTGCGGAACTGTAATCCTAAATCAATACCAGAAACATTGATGTTACGGATTTTCCACTGCGAACCTTTGTCAGCCAACTGGAACGACACAGGAATTTTATCGCCATTGTGGTTGAAGTCTAAAGTTACAACAGGGTTTTTGCCTGCAGTCGCTTTATAAGGACGCATGGTGTAAGTCTGGTTTGTATACTTAGCAAATGCACTACCGTAATTCTCAATTAATGTATTACGGAAGTTTGTTTCAAACTGAGCACGCTGTGCAGCCGTACTATACTGGTTTGTCGCATAAGTACCCATCACAATACGAGTGAACGCTTGTGAGTCAACATACGGATCTAAATTTTGACGTATGATTGATTTAACTAAAGCAGGGTTGTTTTGCAACTTGGCATGATCTGTTTTTAAACGAGCAATCAAACCATCAGCAACACGCTTAATAAAATCAGGTGGTGCTTCTGAAGGTGCAGCAAAAGCTGTACCAGCAATCATAGTAGACAAAACACTTGCTGTCAGGGTTTGTTTAAACAACTTATTCACCTGGAACCACTCCTTCAAATAATCTCTTACTCAACAAATGACGGCTGTGCGCTGCTGTCAGTACTTGCAGGAGCTTTTTCTTCTGCTGAGGATGATGAACCAGCGGCAACTTTACCTGCGCCACCACCAGTAATAAATTTACTAATTAAATCTTCTAAATCCATCGTTCCTTGGGTATTAGAAATTGTATCGCCACGTTTAAGGTAGTTAAGACCACCACCCGGTACGATTTTTAAATATTTCTCACCCAATAAACCATTGGTTGCAACCATTATATAAGCATCTTCATCAATACTGGTGATGGATGACATGTTACTGATCAGTTGCTGTTCCATTGTTTTTTGTTGCGCTGGAGTCGCTTGCGTATAATCAGAACTATAACGTAATTCGTCTAAAGCATTTTTTTGAACTTCTTTTAACTGTTCAGCATTAAAACTTGTCAGTTTTCCATCAAGATCAAAAGTTACTGTAGCTAAACGTGTAACCGGATCAAGCGTGATTGAATCAACACGACCAATTGTTACACCGCTCATCGTTACTTTAGCACGTGGTTTAAGTCCGTTAACATTATCAAACTGAGCTTTCATGGTGTAACCTTCGCTCAAGTTTGTACCTACCAAACCACTTACTTTCATCGCTAAAAAGAATAAAGCAATACCGAAGATAATGACAAAGATACCTACGGCCAGCTCACTAGTACGTGATTTCATTAAATCCCTCCGAACATGACCGCAGTCAACACGAAATCAAAACCTAAAACACATAATGAAGAATATACAACCGTTCGGGTCATTGCCGTTGCAATGCCTTCAGGTGTTGGATCACATGCATACCCTTGGAAAACAGCAATCCATGTACAAAGTAAAGCAAATACAATGCTCTTAATGATGCCATTTACAACGTCATGGCCAAATTGAACATTATTTTGCATACCACTCCAGAAGGAGCCTTCATCAACGCCAAGAAAGTCAACACCAACCAATTTACCGCCAACGATACCAATCGCAGCAAAGATAACAGTTAACATTGGCAAACTGACTATGCCAGCCCAAAGACGTGGTGATACGATTTGCTTTAAAGGGTCAACACCAATCATTTCCATACTGGCAAGCTGTTCACTTTGTTTCATTGAACCAATTTCAGCAGTTAATGCAGAACCTGCTCGTCCAGCAAATAGTAAAGCAGCAACAACTGGTGCAAGCTCACGCAGTAAGGTTAAAGACACCATAGTGCCTAGCATTGATTCACTACCAACATTGACCAATATTGAGTAGCCTTGCAATCCGAGTACCAGACCAATAAATAAACCTGATACCGTGATAATAAGTAAAGACATTACCCCTACACGATGCATTTGATAGACGAAACGTCCAAAACCGCCTGCTGAAGGTAATGAAAAAATAATTTGTAAGAGCATCAGTGCCGCAACACCAATCCCTCGAATCCGCTCAATAACGAGTCTACCTAACCAGGCAATCGTATTCATGGACGAACCTCGTTATCTAAATAAGCTTGGTGGCTAAACTGGTACTCAACCGGACCTTCTGCAGAACCAGTTAAGAACTGTTTTACAAATGGAGAAGCATATTTTTGCAATTCTTCTGGTGTTCCTTCCCCTTGAATTTTTCCTTCTGCCACAACATAAATGTAATCGGCAATAGATAGGGTTTCAGGAACATCATGCGAAACAATAATGGTGGTTAAATCCAAAGCTTCTCGTAATGAGCGTATGAGACGTGTTAAAACACCTTTTACAATCGGGTCCTGCCCTGCAAAAGGTTCGTCATACATAATTAAATCTGGATCAAGCGCAATTGCACGAGCTAAAGCAACTCGTCGATTCATACCACCCGATAGCTCAGTAGGCATAAGCTGTTCTGTTCCACGCAGGCCAACAGACTCAAGCTTTAAAGCGACCAGTTCAGCAATCAGATTTTCAGAAAGCTTAGTATGCGCACGAATTGGAAAAGCGACATTTTCATACACCGACATATCGGTAAATAAAGCACCACTTTGGAATAGCATTCCCATACGTGCACGCGCTGCAAACAATTCCTGACGTGACATTTGAGCAATATCTTTACCATCAAGCAAAACTTCACCATGATCGGGAACAAGCTGCCCACCAATCAGACGTAATAAAGTCGTTTTACCTGTACCAGATGGTCCCATGATGGCCGTAATCTGGCCTCGACGTATATTTAAACTAATATTGTCATAAATGACGCGTTCCCCTCGATTAAAACTCAAATTTTTCACTTCAATGAGTGACTGAGTCGAGAGAGGAGTTTTATTATTCATAATGGCAATCATTCCTGCACTTTTATGCCCGCATACTATAACATTGAATTTTGAGAATCTTGTTGTAATTTTGACAAAAGCGAAACAAGCTCATTCATCAATATGAGCTAGATTTTGAAAAGAAATTTACTGATTGAGAACTTGAAACTGATCTACGAAATGGCCAGTTAATAAAGCATAGGCAAAATAGATTCCATTACACAAAGCGAGTGCAATAAAAAGGTATGGCAAACCATGTTGAAGTAATAATTTACTCAACCATGCCAAAGGAGTCTCTTTTCGCTTACTTTTACACATTATTACAATAAATGTTGAACTATTTCACACTTTGTTATTTTATAACAAAACTGAAAAATAAAAAAGGCCAGTATGTTAACTGGCCTTTTTTTAAATCTTTTTAAGATTAACGGTCGAATTTACGACGACGTTCACCACGAGATTCTTGATTAAAATGTTCTTCACGAACTGCGCGACGTGGACGGTCTTCACCACCAAAACTACGTTTTGGACGATCACCGAAACCACCTTCACGACGTGGACGATCTTCGCCACCAAAACTACGTTGTGGACGGTCACCAAAACCGTTTTCACGACGAGGTTTATAATCTACGCGATTACCACGGTTGTCATCATTTGAATCAAAACGAGGCTTATCGTTAAAACCACCTTCACGACGAGGGCGATCAGAGTTGAACTCACGACGTGGACGATCTTCACCACCAAAGCTACGTTTTGGACGATCTTCAAAACCACCTTCACGACGTGGACGGTCAGAGTTGAACTCACGACGCGGACGATCTTCACCACCGAAGCTACGTTTTGGACGATCTTCAAAACCACCTTCACGACGTGGACGGTCAGAGTTGAACTCGCGACGCGGACGATCTTCACCACCGAATGGGCGATCACCACGTGGTTTATCATCAAAGCTACGACGCGGACGGTCATCACGACCACCTTCACGGCGTTTGAAGTTACTTTCGCCTTCAAAACGACGACCACCGCCGAAACCGCCACCACGACGACCATCACGACCACCGTTGCCGCCACGACCGCGACCACCGCCATCACGACCTGAACGAGCAGGAGGTGGAGATGGCTCTAAACCTTCAATTTCAGAAACACTTAAACGTGCTTCTAAATATTCTTCAAGTGCACGAATCTTACCGCGCTCACGATAAGTCGCTAAAGTAATTGCCTGACCTGTACGACCCGCACGACCTGTACGACCAATACGGTGTACGTAGTCTTCATGCTTCATCGGTAAGCCGAAGTTAATTACGTGTGAAATTGTTGGAACGTCAAGACCACGAGCAGCAACGTCAGTTGCAACTAAGATTTTTGCACGACCTTCACGGATACTACGTAAACGACGGTTACGAACTGTTTGTGGCATTGCACCGTGAAGTGCAACAACTGAATGACCTGCTTCAGCAAGCTCTTCAGCCAACATATCAGTGTCTTCTTGAGTGCTTGCAAAAACTACAGCTTGATCTAAGTTTTCATCACTTAACCAATGTGTAAGTAATTTTTTCTTATGCTCAAAACCATCAGTCCAATGCAATGTTTGCGTAATATCTGTATTGGTTGAATGACCTGTTTCAATTGCAATACGCATTGGATCTTTCATCATGCATGCTGCAAGACGAATAATACGATCAGCAAATGTTGCAGAGAACATTAATGTTTGTTTACGGTTAGCCGCTAATTCGCTGATTGCCTCTAAGTCTTCAGAGAAACCTAGGTCAAGCATACGGTCCGCTTCATCAACGATTAAAGCATCTACTTGATCTAATTTAATTTGACGACGGTTTACCAAGTCAAGTAAACGACCTGGAGTTGCAACAACAACTTGCGCGCCTTTTAACTGTTGAATTTGTTTAGCAAACGGCATACCACCCATAATGGCAGCAATACGAACACCTTTCATGTGACGTACAAATGCGATTGCATCTTGGCTTACTTGTTGTGCTAATTCACGAGTAGGAGAAATTACCAAAATATTTGGTTGAGTTACAGCTTTCATGCGTTCTTTGAACGGAACGAAAGTTTCTTGACCTGCCAAGTTATTTAATGTCGGCAACAAGAATGCAGCAGTTTTACCAGAACCAGTCTGGCTAGAAACTAAAAGGTCTTTACCTTCTAAAGCTGCAGGAATAGATTGTTCTTGCACAGGAGTCGGGGTAGTAAAACCTAAACCTTCAAGCGCTTGTTGTAAGGTTTCATGCAAAGAAAATTCGGCAAAAGTTTTGCTCATAGAGAGTTTCACCCTAATGGGTGCTCCATTTTTAATAAGTACAAAATAGACATCGGCACAAAGCGGCAAAGCAAAATTAGCTGAACCTTATTATTCAGCGGCAATCCGAGTAACGACGATGTGGATTAAACGCACGCTTGATTACGGCCGAACCTGAAGAATCGCTGAGCGATCGGGGCGCAAGAAATGGTCCTCTCTATGGACAGCGTGCGCTTACAATGAATAGAACAGAATGTTCAGGTAATGAACGGAAATTTAAGTGCGTGGGCGGATTATAGCAGAAAGAATTTAAAAGTCATGTGTTTTAATCAACTTTATCGTTATTTCTATTATTATTTCTATTTTACCGATCATTAAAAAATTAAAACCCTCTATAAAAAGAGGGTTTTAACTCACAAAGCGTTTCTCAATTATTTTGCAGCTTTATCCCAAGCAGGAACTACTGTTTGCATTAATGGTTTTAGCATTTTAAGTGAACAAGCAAGCACTTGACCATTTTCAAGTGAATCATTTCCACCACGAGCATCAACCACTACACCGCCTGCTTCTTTAATAATAAGTTCACCAGCAGCGATATCCCATGGTTTTAAACCAAGTTCAAAGAAACCATCGAAACGACCAGCAGCAACATAAGCTAAATCTAGAGCAGCTGAACCACCACGACGGATTTGAGCACCCGCTTGAGTAACAGCTAATAATGAAGCAAAGTGCTGCTCTGCATAAGATACGATTTCACCAGCACGTTTAGCACGATAAGGATGGCCTACTGCCAAGAACGTATTTTCTAAGCTATCTTTTACATTTACACGAATACGGCGTTGGTTCATCACCGCACCACGACCGCGACTTGCAGAGAACAATTCGTCACGTACAGGGTCATAAATTACGCCGTGCTGAGTAACACCTTTGTGTTGAACTGCAATAGAAATACAGAAATGAGGGAAACCATTAATAAAGTTTTGCGTGCCATCAAGTGGGTCAATGACCCAGCACCAGTCTGCATCATGGCCTTTGCCTTCTTGCAAACCGAACTCTTCACCTAAGAAGCTATGGTTTTTATAACTTTTACGTAATGTATCAATCGTTAATTGTTCTAAATAACGATCTACACGTGTTACAGGACCATCAATGCCTTTTTCTTCAACTTGCAAATCGAGTTTATGACGATTTTGATGCGCTTTTAAAAGCTCTTGACCAACTGTTTGAGCCGCACGCGCAGCCATCACCACCATAGGTTCCATTGAACACCCACTACAATACAAATTTGAAGATTTTGACAAAGAATAATGCATAAAAGCGCATACATTTTAGCAAATGAATGCGCTTTATGGGAAAAAATGTTTCAAAAATTTTATTAACGGATTAAACGACCTGATTTTGCTTAAGCCAAGCTCTCTCAATTGAGTTCAAAATACCTTTCGCATCTAAACCACAATCTTGCAGCATTTGATTATGTGAAGCCTGATGCAAGAATGAGTCTGGCAAACCTAAGTTAATGATAGGTTTAACAATTTGCTCTTGTGCCATAAACTCATTCACTGCACTACCCGCGCCGCCCATAATCGCATGTTCTTCAACTGTCACGAATAAATGAGTATGTTCAGCCAAGTCTCGAATCATTTGCTCATCAAGCGGTTTTACAAAGCGCATATTTACAACACGCACACCAACATCGTGTTTTTGTGCAAGTTGCTCGGCAGCTTCTATAGCAACCATGACACGGCTACCAAATGCTAGAACTGTAATTTGCTCATCACTAATTGGTTTAATTTCTGCAACAATTTCAGCTTTACCTAATTCAAGAACAGTCATTTCTTTTTGAATTTCAACACCAACACCTGCACCACGTGGGTAACGTACTGCGGCAGGACCATTATAGGCATAGGCTGTATGAAGCATTTGACGGCATTCATTTTCGTCTTTTGGTGCCATAATCACCATATTCGGTACAGTACGCATATAGGCATAGTCATATGCGCCTGCGTGTGTTGGGCCATCTTCACCGACTAGACCGGCACGATCGATACCGAAAGTTACATCAAGGTTTTGCAATGCAACATCATGAATAAGTTGATCATAACCACGCTGCAAGAATGTCGAATAAATTGCAACAACAGGTTTTAGCCCTTCGCAAGCCATACCAGCTGCAAGTGTTACGGCGTGCTGCTCTGCAATTGCGACATCAAAGAAACGTTGTGGGAATTGCTTGGCAAACTTAACCATGCCCGAGCCTTCACACATAGCAGGCGTGATCGCAAGCAACCGCTCATCTTGAGCAGCTTCATCGCATAACCATTCACCAAAAACATCCGAATACTTTGGTGGGGCTTTCCCGCCTGAAGTGGCATTAATTTTACTAATCGCATGGTAAGTAATCGGGTCAGCTTCAGCAGGAGCAAAGCCTTTGCCTTTTTTAGTATAAACGTGAACTAAACGTGGACCTTTACGCTTTTTAAGCGCATTGAACACTTGAACCAACTGATTGACATCGTGCCCATCAAATGGTCCAAAATAATCAAAACCAATTGCTTTAAATAGGTTATCTGCAGCATCGGTTGCCGATTGGTGTAATCGAGAGTTATAGGTCCATTTTGGATGTGGCTGGATATAAGCTTCACCATGTTCATTTACATTGACTAAATGACCTTTTTCCCAAATTGCAGCTAAATGCTTAGCGAAGCCACCAGTACTGCAAGAAATGGACATGTCATTGTCATTGAGTACAACAATCAAGTCAGCATCATGTGCAACCGCATCATTCATAGCCTCAAATGCCATGCCTGCAGTCATTGCACCATCACCTACAATACAAACAACTTCACATGGGTCATTTTGATAACGGCGTGCAAGTGACATACCTAGGCCAGCTGAAATCGCTGTTGACGAATGCCCTACCCCAAAGGTATCAAAAACTGATTCTTCTCTGGCAGGGAAAGCTGCTAATCCATTTTTTGAACGGATAGTTGTAATTTGTTCACGGCGACCAGTCAGGATTTTATGTGGATATGCTTGATGTCCTACATCCCAAACTAACCGGTCATTTGGTGTATTAAAACAATAATGCAGCGCAACCGTCAGCTCAACCACGCCGAGGTTAGCACCGAAATGGCCACCACTCTGGCCTGCTGCATATAAAATATATTGACGCAACTCATCAGCCACTTGAACCAGTTGGCTATGCTCGAGCTGACGTAATTGTTGAGGATGATCAATTGCATCTAACAATGGCGTAACAGGGCGTTGAGTTGGAATTTCGGTATACAACATATGTGGCAAAGCCTTTATAAGCCTGGCAAATCCTAAGCTGGGTCAAAATGGGTCGATCATACAATCGAATGAAGTCACCTTCAATCAGCCACATTTGCGAACGAGATCATGCAAAGCAGTCTCTCATACATTATGGGTATGGTTGGCAGATTATCCTGAATAATCTGACTATTTATCAACTATTATCGTCTTCTTTATACAAAAAAGAAAACCTTAGTGTGCAAAATGATTATGACAATTCGACCAATCTCCCAGCATTACGCTATACTTTAAACCGTTTTCGGTTAAAAGATGAGTTAATCTGTGCCTATAGAGTTCATTGCAACATCAAAACTCCCGACCGCTTTTGGTGAATTCAATATTTCTGTGTTTCAAGATCCCGTTACAGGTGAAGAACATGTGGCACTTTCTAAAGGGTTAGAAAATCCGCCAACAGGCCCTGTTTTGGTTCGTGTACATTCTGAATGCTTAACAGGTGATGCTTTTGCGTCATTAAAATGTGATTGTGGCCCACAATTACAAGCCACTCAAAAACTCATCAATGAAGCAGGACAAGGTGTAATTTTATATTTACGCCAAGAAGGTCGTGGAATTGGTTTAACCAATAAAATTCGTGCCTATGCTTTGCAAGATCAGGGTCACGATACAGTAGATGCCAATTTACTATTGAATTTACCTGCCGATGCACGCCGTTACGATATGTGTAGCATTATGCTCGATCACTTAAAAGTAAAAGAAGTGAAGTTAATTACCAATAATCCTTTGAAAATTCAGGCACTCAAAGATCAGGGTATTAATGTCGTAGATCGTGTACCGTTAACTGTCGGCCGCAATCCTTTTAATGAACAATATTTAAAAACCAAACGTGAAAGAATGGATCACCTTTATCAAAAAGATGATTTTTGATTCCAATTCCAAAATTTAAAAACAATATTTAAGGGATTTTTTCAAGATTTAGAAAAAATCCCTTACTTTTTTTATGGTTTTATGTTTTGATGTATTTAATTTATATCAATCATCTTTGAGGGTCATTATGCAACATCCGACTTCCACAGATATTCAACGTGTCCGCGAATTTCTCCTCGATTTACAAGCCCGTATTTGTGCTGGTTTAGAACAACAAGAAAAAGCTGGCGGTGGTACGGCAGAATTTATTATTGATGATTGGGAACGCCCTGAAGGCGGCGGCGGTCGTTCACGTGTGCTGCAAAATGGTACAGTGATCGAAAAAGGTGGTGTGATGTTTTCTCACATCAACATTAGTAAACTTCCTGCGTCTGCTACAGAACGTCACCCTCAAATTGCAGGGGCTAAAGCTCAGGCACTAGGTGTTTCTTTAGTTATTCATCCTAAAAACCCAAATATTCCGACCTCTCATGCAAATGTCCGTTTATTCGTTGCAGAACGTGAAGGACAAGAGCCCATTTGGTGGTTTGGTGGTGGTTTTGATTTAACGCCATTTTATCCAGATGACCAAGATGTTTTAAATTGGCATCAAGCTGCTTACGACCTATGTAAACCTTTTGGTGACAATGTTTATGCTGAACATAAGCAATGGTGTGATGATTACTTTTATTTAAAGCATCGTGATGAACAGCGTGGTGTGGGTGGCTTATTTTTTGATGATTTAAATTGCTGGGATTTCGAAACTTGCTTTAAATATATTCAAGCTGTAGGCAATGGTTATTTAAATGCCATTTTGCCAATTTTCGAAAAACACCGTGAACAGCCTTATACCGAAGCTCAACGAGAATTTCAGCTTTATCGCCGCGGTAGATATGTTGAATATAACTTGGTTTATGACCGTGGTACGTTGTTTGGATTACAAACAGGTGGCCGTATCGAGTCTATTTTAGTCAGCCTACCTAATTTAGCTGCATGGTCTTATCGTCCTGAATGGGATGAAGACTCTCCAGAGAAGCGTTTAACTGACTATTACTTAAAACCTCGTGATTGGTTAGGTTTAAAAGAAAAAGTCGCTTAATTTTTTGTTTTGGGGATTCTTTGGCTTCCACCCTAAAGAATCTCCTTTTTTGATTTCAATTTCCCTTCCTTCATTCAAATATTTTTTCTTGTGTTATTTTGACTTATAGTGAGGCCTGCTGAATATTCAGCACAGGCTTTATCTGCTTTATGCCATTTTAAAATTTTGGATACAAGAATGACCAAACAGTTTGCAGTAATTGGCAACCCGATCGAACAATCACGCTCGCCTGAATTGCATCATGCTTTCGCTCAAAAAACAGGTGTTGATCTAAACTATCAAAAACGTCTCGCTCCTCTAGATGGTTTTGAGTCAAGCATGCGCAGTTTCTTTGCAGAAGGCGGCAGTGGCATGAATGTTACTGTTCCCTTTAAAGAGCAAGCTTTTGCTTTATGTGATGTTTTAACCGAGCGTGCCCAAATTGCTAAAGCTGTAAATACCTTGTGGATGGAAAATGGCAAATTGCATGGTGACAATACAGATGGCCAAGGCCTAGTCGCTGCAATACAAGCTTTAGATTGGAACTTAGAAAATACAACTATTTTAATTTTAGGAGCTGGTGGTGCAACTCGTGGTGTCATTTACCCACTGGTACAGGCTGGCGCTAAAAAGATTGTTATTGCCAACCGAACCCTCGCTCGTGCAGAACAACTTGTAGATGACTTAAAAACAGCAGTTCCACAAGCCCAATTACAAGCAATTTCTCTAAATGATTTAGACGGCGATTTTGATATTGTAATTAATGCAACTTCTGCAAGTCTTTCAGGTGGTGCTTTACAACTTCCTGAAAAATTACAGTTCAAATATGCGTATGAAATGGCTTATGGCAAACCTTCTAGTTTCCTTGATCAGGCGAAACAGCGTAATGTGCCTTATGCAGAAGGTTTTGGTATGTTAGTAGGCCAA
Organism: Acinetobacter sp. 1130196; assembly: GCF_000588095.1. Lineage (NCBI taxonomy): Bacteria > Pseudomonadati > Pseudomonadota > Gammaproteobacteria > Moraxellales > Moraxellaceae > Acinetobacter > Acinetobacter sp. 1130196. The sequence goes on from NZ_JFWX01000011.1 coordinate 85,478, forward strand.
GCCATCGAAGCTTTTTATATCTGGAATGGTGTAAGACCAGAGTTAAAAGATTTCTTATAAACAAAAAAAGAACCTACTTAAAGTAGGTTCTTTTTTTATCTCATTTACTATTTTTTAGCAGCGACCATTTGCTTATAAACATCTCGGAAAATTTCATAATCAATAAATTCATTATGTTCAGGTTTTAACTTCTGAATTGTTTTTTCCGTAAGCTGTTGTTTACGCGCGGCCACATAAACGTTTCCTAAAATATCAGCCGTTTCTGATAACAAATGCTTTTCTTCAGCAGAAACACCATTTTGTTTTTCAAATTCTAACTGATACTGCTTTGAGAACAGTTGGGCTGGCTGTTTATATTGCTTTTGTAGTTTCTGCCAAGCTTCACGCCCTGCTTTACCTTGCATAGTCTCTATCACAATATGATCTACAGCACGCCCTAACTCATGGTCAAACTGTTCATCCTGTTCAAGATGATGCTTTTTCTGTAAAGCAGTAATACGCTCTAAAGCTTTTCCTTGAGGGTTATAGGTATCTTCTTCCGAGAACCAGTAAGCATAAACCTCTGCAATTTCTTGTAGCTGTTGAACAGAGTAATATTTGATATATGACGGTTTTTCAGCTGTTAATTTGGCAATAAATACTGCTTTATAAGTTTTGTCATAAGCATGCATTTCATCATAGGTTTTATCAGCCAGTACAGCCAGATTTGCATCTAAATCTTGTACATCACTATGTGTGCCTACCGGATGCTCTAAAACATCACCTTGTCCAAGCTTTTCTCCAAAACCTTTAATAAAGTTTTCGAGCATAGAACCTTTACTTGCTTCAGCTATAGACTTGGCCTGTTTAAGCTGCTTTTGATCAATTGAGGTTGCTTTACCGTAATTTAAAATTTGCATATCAGCTTTAATATTAAAGCTATGTTTAAACTCGGCTGGCGTATAAGCAACATCATAGGTCATGTTCACTGCACGACCTTTATCATCTAAAGCCACATCAATCGTGATTGGATTTCTTTGCTTAGGTAAAGCTTGCTCAATCTCGGCCTTGTGTTTTAGCCATAAAGCTTTGAATGCTTCATCATTGATAAACTGGTTTTGGTTATAAGCTTCAAAAGTTTGTTTTAAAGTGTCTCGGCGAGACTTGGTTTGAACTTTTTCAGCACTCGCCGCACTCTGGTCTAGCACATCAATGCCATAAACTTGGCAATAATTAATATCACCTAAAGCAACCGGTTTTTTCAGTGACTTTAATTCAATACATTGATCTTCGGTAAGCGTTACAGCATCTTCACCTTGTGCATCCTGTACACCACCTGCAGCTGCTTCTTCACTGCCATTTTGATCTTCAGAAACTGATGCATCTGCTGCTGCCGGAGCTTGTGCTGCCGTAGTTAAATTGTCTTCACCTGCATCATTTGATGAAAGGCCACCATCAAAGTGTGCATTGATTAAACTATACAATTCCTGACTTACAGCAGCGGCATCATCAGAAGAAACCTTTTGTTCTTCTTTATTAACAGCGCCTTTTTTCGCTTCAGAAGCGGCAAGCTCTTTTGCTACTTTTTCAGCCATCTTTTGGTTATCAAAACCTAATACACTTTTTTGAAGATATTTATCATTGACCTGACCATACAGCTCAACTTCTAAAAGCAACTCTTCAATGGTGGTTTTCAAACGAATTTTATCAACTGCCCCAGCCTTACGATCAGTCTCCGTCAAAGATACACGTTGTAAGTTTTGCGGGTCAGCCAAACGATAAGAAACCGCACTAGAAGCTTTAAGATATTCAATAAACTTCTTCGTATCGACATTTTTAAAGAAGTCTTTATATTTTGAAAAATCAATATAAGCCAAATTATTTTGATTTTCTTTATTGACTAAATACGGCATTAAACCGAAGTAATTTACGTAAAACTTATAATTTTCCAGATCAAGCACCATTGGCAATTTTGCCTGAACCAATAGCGTTGGTTTTTCATATTTAGCAGTAAGGTTAAATGAACCCATTTTTTGACGGTAATGAATTGAGCCGTCATAGCTAAACTGAAGATCATTTAATAAATTAATTAATACGGCGTTTACTTTTTCAGAACGTGCTGAGGGCCCCAAACCACCTTGTTCATTTGCAATAGCTGCATATAGGGTCTGTTTCTGAGCTTTACTTAAACCAACTTTTTGCTCACCTAAATATTGATCAACTTTCTTTTGTAATTCGGCATCAAGTTTTGGACTATTTTCAGCTTTTCCATTTTGCTTTATTTGTGATGGATCAACCGTGATTTTAAAATTTCCGCGATAGTCATAACTTGGATATTCATACATCGCATTAACGCTTTGAATGGCCTTTTGCTCTAAATTCGCAGATGCCACTTGTGGACGCACGCCGTGTTGTGCACATGCAGTCAAGCCCAAACTAAATAAACATAAACTGAGATATTTTAAATGCATAACCTTTTTTAAAACCTTATCGCTTTATCTTTTTAACAAAACTTGCTAAAAATAAAAAAATTAGTTGTTTTTTCACATAAAAGTATAAGACCTGACTTTATCAGAAAATATAATTTCCAGTGTATTTATTTTCGACAAAATTCGCTTTTCTGACATTCTTTTCGGGTGTGATTAACATTGTATTTTTATCATGCGAGTGAATAATCAAATCATCGATTCAGATAATCCCACAATGTCTTACAATTAGGATTAAAGCCATGCCAGCATATAAAGCTCCCCTACACGATATCCGCTTCTTAATGAATGAAGTATTAGACTACCCTGCTCACTATAAAACTTTATCAAATGGTGAAAGTGCAGATCCAGATACTGTAGATATGATTCTTGAAGGTGCGGCAGATTATTGTGAAAACGTACTCTCTCCCCTTAACCAATCTGGCGATGAAGAAGGTTGCCATTTTGACAACGGCGAAGTGAAAACACCAAAAGGTTTTAAAGAAGCTTATGACCAGTTTGTAATGGGTGGCTGGCAAGGACTTTCTTATCCTGAAGAATTTGGTGGCCAAGGCCTTCCAATGTCTTTAAACCTGATTAAATCAGAGATGATGGGTACAGCGAACTGGTCATTTACCATGTATCCTGGTTTAAGCTCAGGTTGTATGAATACGATTTTGCAATTCGGTACAGATGAGCAAAAACAAACCTATATGCCTAAACTTGTTGAAGGTACATGGAGCGGCACAATGTGCTTAACCGAACCTCAATGTGGTACAGACTTAGGTCAGGTAAAAACTAAAGCTGAGCCTCAAGCTGATGGTACTTATAAAATTTCTGGTACAAAAATCTTCATTTCTGCTGGTGAACACGATTTAACTGAGAACATTATTCACATCGTGCTTGCACGTCTTCCAGATGCACCAGCAGGTACACGCGGTATTTCTTTATTTATCGTTCCTAAGTTTATTCCAACCGCTGATGGCGGCGTAGGTGAACGTAACACGGTTAGCTGTGGTTCAATCGAACATAAAATGGGTATTCGTGCTTCTGCAACTGCTGTGTTGAACTTTGACAACGCAACAGGCTACCTCATTGGTGAAGTAAACAAAGGCTTACATGCGATGTTTACTTTTATGAACACTGCGCGTATTGGTACTGCGGTTCAAGGTATTGCACATGCTGAGTTATCTTTCCAAGGTGCTCTACCTTATGCCAAAGAACGTATGTCTATGCGTGCCCTTTCTGGTAAAAAAGATCCAGATAAAGTGGCTGATGCGATTATTCACCATGCTGATGTACGTCGTATGTTATTAACACAAAAAGCGATCGCTGAAGGCGGTCGTTCAATGATCTATTACGCAGCACAGCTTGCTGACAAAATGACAGACGCTTTGACGCGCGGTGACCAAGCTGCATTTGAAGATTATGATGACAAACTTGGTTTCTATACACCAATTTTGAAAGGGTTCTTGACTGAGCTTGGCCTAGAAGCTGCTAACCACGGTATGCAAGTGTATGGTGGTCATGGCTACATCAAAGAATGGGGTATGGAGCAAATCGTACGTGATGCTCGTATTTCTACTTTATACGAAGGAACAACTGGTGTTCAGGCACTCGACTTGATTGGTCGTAAAGTGTTGTTAAGCTCAAAAGGTAAAGTAGTGCGTGAATACACTGCTGAAATCTTAAAATTCTGTGCAACACATGCACGTAATAAATACTTACGTCGTTTCGCTTGGGATTTAACAAAGCTTTGTGCTCAATGGAACACTTTAACTGTTCGTATCATGCTTGCTGCACGTAAAGACCGTGACATCGTATCTTCTGCTTCTGTAGATTTCTTGATGTTCTCAGGCTATGTCATGATGGCTTATTTCTGGGCTCAACAAGCCGTAGTTGCTTCTGAAAAATTAGAAGCAGGTGACGGTAAAGAAACTCCTGAATTCTATAAAGCAAAAATTAAAGTTGCTGATTTCTACTTCGACCGCTTATTACCACGTGCACAAGGTCATGCAGAATCAATGGTAACGACTTCTCGTACACTTACTTCATTACCAGTTGAACACTTTAGCTTCGACTACTAATAATAAGTTAATAAGTAAGTAGTAAAATAAAAAAGAGCGCAATTAATATTGCGCTCTTTTTTATTGATTTAAAATAACTTTATTCTTTATTAAGTACATAAGCTTTTGTAGGAACAAAATAGTTTTGTTCTAAAAACTCACGATTTTTACCATAATCGCTATAGAACAGTTTTTCTAAATTTACGATTAATTTCTGTTTCGAAATAATATTAAAGTAGAAGTTAACATCTGATGTTGGACACTGAATCTTTAACTCATGAGCAGCAGAATCAACTTTCCACTTTAATGAAGGACATAATCGATTGATGACTGCACTTTTTGCACCATCTTTATTACTGATTCGCCCAAAATGAACAACGTTCCAATACGCAGTGCCATCAGGTAATAAGTTTAAAATATATTCCGCTTCACCTGTTTCACAATCGGCAAAATTATCTTCACATGAAATACGGGTATGATAGCGACCTGCATATTGTTGATCTGATTCAGATATTTTAGATGTCTGATCTGGGGCACCATCGGGTAAAAAAGTTCGTCCCGCTGCATCATCCAACGTTTTAACTGCAGTCGTACTTTTAACTAGACTATTATCATGTTTAGAAGTCGTTGCTAACGCTGAGTGATCCTTAGAATCGGCATGATTTGCATCACAGGCACTCAGCGCCATACATAAGATGGCTGCCAAACCTAAATGTTTAATTAAAAGACCAGACCACTTCAAAGACATATACATCATTCACATACAACAGCAATGTGACTGTTCAAATTATGATTTAAGAACACTACCATTACTGCTACAAACACTTTTAGCCCCGAAAGGGTGCATTTTAGTAGATGTTGCTTTCATTCATTTAAATCATTTACATATTTTAACTATTTTTAATTTTATCGGACTTTAATTAGTTAATTTTGTCGCCATATTTCTATTAACCAAGGGAAATAACAAACCTTGTCATTTATATATTTGAGGAGAACTACATGACCAATTCTGGTTTATATCGCTCGAACCGACAAAGCATGATCGCCGGTGTAATGGGCGGTATTGCTGAACGTTTTGGTTGGAACGCAAATTTATTACGCATTATTTTCGTATTGGTCTCGGTAATGAGTGCGGCTTTCCCAGGAATTTTAGTCTACTTGGTTTTATGGTTAGTTATTCCGAAAAGACAGCCTGAACAAGTCCAAGGTTATCAACAACCTGTTCGTACTGTACGAGAAGAACAAATACATTAAATCACTTAGTTTATTTTGGTCGCTACGGTTGCATCCCCTAATCAACCGTAGCTTTTTTTATGCTTAAAATTATAGTTTTCGATTTAACTGCTGTTGTAATGCCGCGATCATATCTGCACGGCTAATGATTCCTATCAGTTTTCGCTCTTCAACAACAGGAATATAGTTAAATGACTTCTCAACAAAGTAAGGTACAAGATCTTGAATAGGCTGAGTTGGTAGTACAGTAACAACTCGACGACTCATAATTTGCTTTACATAATGTTGCCATGAGTTTCTTGGATCGGCTGCCCCTTTAAACCACTCCACAACTTCATATAGCGCTAAAGTTCCTACTAAATGGTTTTCTGCATTGACCACAGGTAAGCTCATCAAGTTCACTTGTTTAAATTTATCTAATGCCTGATGAATATCATCATCTTCATGTAGTTTAATCACATCACGGCTCATAATATCCTGACAGGCATATTGGTTCACCATGCGTTCATTGGCATGTTCTTGCGCTTCTAAAATGATTTTTTCTAAATCGTACTGACTAATATCTAATAGTTCAGTGTGATGCTCTAATGCATATTCAATATCTTTTGGCTGAATTGAGACTTTTTGAGTTGGCGTTGGATCTTTACTGCGTTCATTTAAGTGTGCAGTAACTGGATAATGCCGCCCAATCAGTCTATTAAAAAAGATGGCGAAACCGAGTAGAAGTAATGAATTGAGTAGAACTGGATAGAAAACAAAATAGAAACCTAATTTGTGAATAGCCACACCACCCAACACAGCCGTAATCGCAACTGCACCACTCGGTGGGTGCAAAGAGTCAGTGGTCATCATTAAAAATATAGCAAGCCCTACAGCCACACTAAAAGCCGTAGTTAAATCCGGAATGTACTGTGCACAGGCTACGCCAATAATGGCGGCTAAGGGATTACCAACAATAACATTCCAAGGCTGAGCCAGCGGACTGGTCGACACAGCAAATAAGAGAACTGAGGAAGCTCCCATAGGTGCAATGTACCATGCATTAATTCCACCTAAAACATACCAGCTAATTAAGGAAGAAATTGCTAAACCACATAGCGCTCCAACGCCACAAAGCAACCGTTCTTTTAGTGGTAAAACCTTAAAATTCGGTTTTAAAATCTGTAACCATTCTGGCTGTATAACACTCACAGTACACCTTAGGGGATATGCCGTTATTTATAACGGGCAAAAGTATACGCCCAAAGCCACATAAAGTGCATTTAAATTATATCTTTCAATTATCAGAAAACCTGTTGAATATATTCTTACTATTTGAAAATTTTAATATTCCATCAATTTTTCATTTAAATAACGCCAGTAACGTTTCGGCAAATATTGCACATGGAGCTTTATATTCTGGCGTTCTGTAATATTTACGCTCTTAAAATAATCTTTCCAAAGCTGATCATACAAAACTTCTTGCTCATCTAACTCAAGCTGAAAGCTTTGACTCATTCCATTTTTTAAATTACGGTCAACGTCCGAGGCTTCGAGCGAAACTTCATGTATTTCCCGTAAATCATAATAAATTCCAAACTTACGTTGCTCATCATAAATCAACCAACGCTGATCTTGATAACGCCGTTTAAAATGCGGCTGAATGAGTGGTAAAACATTAAAATCAGGACGAACCAGACTTAAAAAAAGCTCATCTTTAGTTTTCTTAAAACGAATAAAAGCCTCCATTCGATGCTTCTCTCGCCCGACCTTTTTCGTCCACTGTGCAATTGCCAGAACACTAGGATTTGAATAATCTTTTTCTATGGAAACATGGCTAGTAAACACATAAATACAGTAATTAAATAAATGCTGATAGGCATCTAAAGATTCGGATAAATAAGCAAAATAAAATTGTTTTAACGAAGAAGATGAAAGCTTTTTTTGTAGCGCAGCCCATACACGTTCAGCATGTTGCTCATTATTTGCAACCTCAATTTTATCGGCAAATAAACCATGTTGAGCTGCATCATTCAAACAGAGCCTGACCTGTAATTCTTTAAATTGAAATGCACGAAAAACACAGCTCAGCAGCCCAACCATTGAACCATCAAAATAGTAAGCAACCTCCTCATTAAACATGGCTAAAACCCAAGACTTAATTGTGGCGAGAGTTGCTGCACATATTTCGAAGATCCCTGCGTTAAAATCTGCTGCCGAATAAAACTTGAAGACAATTCTTTTTGGAATTTTGGAGTGTCTTCACAGCGAATAAAGAATTTTGCACGCTGATAGGCCACACCGAGTTTTTTAAGTAAATCGGTATGGATTTTGCCAAACCGGCGTGCTTGCACAATTTTCTTGGCCGATTTCACCCCAATACCCGGTACACGTAAAATCATTTGATAATCTGCACGATTTAAATCTACTGGAAACTGCTCGGGATGCCTTAACGCCCAGCTTAATTTTGGGTCTACATCCAGATCCAAATTTGGGTGTTTTTCATTAACAATTTCATTGACTTCAAAACCGTAAAAACGCATCAACCAATCACTTTGATAGAGTCGATTTTCACGAAGCAACGGCGGTGCAGAACCAACAGCAGGCAAGTAATTATTTTCGGTATTAATTGGGATATAACCCGAATAATAGACGCGTTTGAGTTTAAATTCTTTATAGTGCTTGTCTGCCATGAACAAGACATCTTGATCTGACTCTTGATGCGCTCCTACCACCATTTGGGTGGTCTGCCCTGCTGGTACATATTTCGGCACATGCTTAATAACTTGTCGTTCATCTTTCAGTTGAATGAGTCTGTCACGAACCAAACCTAAATCTTTTTGTACTTCCTCATGTGATTTTTCTGGCGCAAAAGTTTTTAGCCCCATCTCTGTCGGCATTTCTAAATTAATACTCATCCGGTCAGCATATAAACCTGCTTCATGAATCAGTTCAGGCGATGCGCCCGGAATTGTTTTTAGGTGAATATAACCATTAAAGTTTTCTTCAAGGCGCAACTTTTTAACCACTTGGAGCATGCGCTCCATCGTATAATCGGCCGATTTAAAAATGCCGGAGCTTAAAAATAACCCTTCAATATAATTACGTCGGTAAAAATTAATGGTTAAATCGACGACCTCTTGTACCGTAAATGCGGCACGTTGAACGTCATTAGAACGACGTGAAACACAATAGGCGCAGTCAAAAATACAGACATTGCTAAACAGAATTTTTAAGAGAGACACACAACGACCATCTTCAGTATAGCTATGGCAAATACCCGAATGACTAGCATCCCCCAGACCTTTATTTTTGTTTTTACGGTCACTGCCACTTGATGAACAAGACACATCATATTTAGCAGCATCAGCAAGAATTTGTAGTTTTTCCCGAATGCGATCAGACATATCAAACGACTCATTTATGGCATCGTTTAGAAAATATCATGTCGCATTCTTAAATTTAATCTAGGGAAGTACGCTCAGCGTCATGAGGTGACGTTTAAAATAATTTGTCTTAATTAACGTATTCTTCAAGCTGCTTTACACGCTTTTCATACTCTTGCATTGGGCAATATGAATACATCGGTGAGCCGATATATGAACCTGCATTATTACATTCCTGATCTACATAGGCTTTCCAGAGTCGCTGAGATTTTAAAATATCTTGGTAACGTTCTGGCTGTTTGTATTCTTCGCTTTGTGCACGAATTTGATCAATCAGAGCAACAATTTTTTCTTCATAAGTCTTTTTAGCTTGTTCAGAACAGCTATACACGACCATATTATTAATGCTTTCAAGCTTCATTTCTTTAATGGTCTGGTCTACACATTGATTGTATTCATCTTGCTCATCAGTTTCGGTTTGCGCGTAAAGCCACGGGCTACAGAAAAGGCTGGAGAAAACAATAAGTTTGCAGCAAAATTTCAACATAACTTCTTCTCAGTTCTATAATTTTTAATATGCTTCAATATAACAAAAAAACGATTATTCATGCACTTGCGCTTGCACCCCTACCATTGCTGAGTTTATCTGTCTTAGGGGTCATGACATTAAATGCTGAGTTTAACCTTTATTCGATTGGAGTTATTTTACTAGCCCATTTCTTATTTTATTTACTTTTTTATGGCCTTCTAGTTATTCCTTTCGCATATATCATTTCCTATTTTCTGGCCCGTAAAAGTCGTTTAAATCTGATGAGTATTTTCATCAGCGGAACTGCGATCTGGATTTTAATTATCCCTATTGCACATTTGTTTTTTGTCGGGTCATTCCCGTCTCCTTGGTGGAATATTTATAAGATTTACAGTTTTTATCTCATGATTTTATTTACGGGCTTTTGCTACTGGTTAAGCTTGAAATGGCTAAGCCGAAAACAAATAGGCTAATCACGTATTCATTTGATTAAGCCTTTGCCACTCCCCTACAAAATCCTTATACTTAGGGGCAATTTTTCTCATAAATTCGTGGATGCTACATGAGTCGCGCCATCTCGCACATTGATACATTTCAGGGCTTAATTCTTGCCCTACAAAACTATTGGGCCGAACAAGGCTGCGTCGTACTACAACCTTACGACATGGAAATGGGCGCTGGAACATTCCACACCGCAACATTCTTACGTGCTTTAGGGCCAGAGACTTGGAACGCGGCATACGTTCAACCTTCACGTCGTCCAAAAGATGGCCGCTACGGTGAAAACCCGAACCGTTTGCAACATTACTACCAATTCCAAGTGGTACTTAAGCCAAACCCAGACAACATCCAGCAGCTGTATCTCGATTCTTTAAAAGCAATCGGGATTGATACGCTTACTCACGATATCCGTTTCGTAGAAGACAACTGGGAATCTCCAACTCTTGGGGCTTGGGGCCTAGGTTGGGAAGTTTGGCTTAACGGTATGGAAGTAACTCAGTTCACTTACTTCCAACAAGTCGGTGGTGTTGAATGTTACCCAGTAACAGGCGAAATCACTTACGGTTTAGAACGTCTTGCGATGTACCTACAGGGTGTTGATTCGGTATATGACCTTGTTTGGACGAAAGGCCAATTCGGCACGGTAACTTACGGCGACGTATTCCATCAAAATGAAGTTGAGCAATCGACTTATAACTTTGAATACGCTCCAGTTGACAAACTATTTGAACTGTTTGATTTCTACGAGTCAGAAGCAAACCGTTTAATGGAAGCTAAACTTCCACTTCCAGCTTATGAGCAAGTTGTTAAAGCGTCTCATACCTTTAACTTGCTTGATGCACGTGGTGCAATTTCTGTGACTGAGCGTCAGCGTTACATTTTACGTGTACGTACTTTGGCACGCGCAATTGCACAAAGTTATGTACAAGCGCGTGCAGAACTTGGCTTCCCAATGGCAGAACCGCATTTACGTGATGAAGTATTGGCACAGCTAAAAGCACAAGCTGAAAGTGAAGCAGCAAAGGCGGAGAAAAACTAATGAGCAAACATACTGTTTTATTCGAACTTGGCTGTGAAGAGCTTCCACCAAAAAGCTTAAAAACATTACGTGATGCACTACAAGCAGAAACTGTAAAAGGCTTAAATGAAGCAGGTTTAAACTTCGCATCTATTGAAGCTTATGCCGCTCCACGTCGTTTAGCGCTTAAAATTGTAGATGTAGATGCTGCGCAAGCGGATACACAAAAACGTTTTGACGGCCCGGCTGTTCAAGCAGCTTACGATGCAGAAGGCAAACCGACTAAAGCACTTAAAGGCTTTATGCGTGGACAAGGCATTACTGTTGATCAGCTTTCTACATTCCAAGCAGGTAAAGTTGAAAAAGTTTGCTATTTAAAAGATGTGAAAGGACAAAGCCTTGACGCTTTACTTCCACAGATTTTACAAACAGCGTTAGATAATTTACCAATTGCTAAGCGCATGCGTTCTGCTGCAAGCCGTACCGAATTTGTACGTCCAGTGAAATGGGTTGTCTTACTCAAAGATAACCAAATTGTTGACGCGACTATTCAAGATCACAAAGCTGGCAATGTGACTTATGGTCACCGTTTCCATGCACCTGACGCTGTAACTTTAGCGCATGCAAATGATTACTTAGAGGCTTTAGAAAAAGCTTACGTCGTTGCGAACTTTGAAAAGCGTCAGGCAAACATACAAGAACAAGTGAAAAAGTTAGCTGATGAAGTTAACGCGACTGCAATTGTTCCAGCTGACTTACTTGATGAAGTAACAAGTCTCGTTGAATGGCCTGTAGCTTTACGGGCAACTTTTGAAGAACGCTACTTAGCTGTTCCTCAAGAAGCACTTATTACGACAATGCAAGACAACCAGAAATATTTCTGTTTGATCAATGCGGAAGGTAAATTACAACCTTACTTCATTACTGTTTCAAACATTGAGTCTAAAGACCCGACTCAAATTATTGAAGGTAACGAAAAAGTTGTTCGTCCTCGTTTGTCTGATGCTGAATTCTTCTTCTTACAAGATCAAAAGCAACCGCTTGCATCTCGTAAAGAAAAACTAGCAAACATGGTATTCCAAGCACAACTTGGTACGCTTTGGGACAAATCAACACGTATTGCAAAACTTGCAGTTGCATTATCTCCAATCACTGGTGCAAACCCAGCCGATGCTGAAAAAGCTGCATTACTTGCTAAATGTGACTTAACTTCTGAACTTGTAGGTGAGTTCCCAGAACTTCAAGGTATTGCGGGTACTTACTACGCACGTATTGAAGGTGAAAACACTGAAGTTTCTGAAGCTTTAGGTGAACAATATTTACCAAAATTTGCGGGTGATGTTTTACCTAAAACTAAAACAGGTACAACCATTGCCCTTGCTGACCGTTTAGATACGCTGGTTGGTATTTTCGGTATTGGACAAGCGCCAACAGGCTCTAAAGACCCATTTGCTCTTCGTCGTTCAGCAATTGGTATCTTACGTTTAATCATTGAAAATGAATTAGATGTAACGATTGAAGAGCTAGTGAATCTTGCGCTTCAAGGCTATGGCGATATCGTTAAAGACCACGACAAGACTCGTGCTGATGCTGTTGCATTCTTGGAAGGTCGTTATCGTGCCAAGTACGAAGACCAAGGCGTTGCTGTTGATGTACTTCAAGCCGTTCAAGCACTTGCACCAAAATCTCCACTTGATTTTGACAAGCGCGTAAATGCTGTTAACCACTTCCGCACATTACCTGAAGCTGCTGCACTTGCTGCTGCAAATAAACGTGTGGCTAACATTCTTGCAAAAGAAGCAGCACCAGAAGGTTCTGTTGTTGAAGCGAACTTGGTTGAAAATGCTGAAAAGGCATTATTTGCTGAGCTTCAAGCAGTGACACCTGTAGTTGAACCATTACTTGCAGCAAAAGACTACACTGCTGCTCTTTCTAAGCTTGCAGCACTTCGCGCGCCGATTGATGCATTCTTTGATGGCGTAATGGTAATGGCAGATGATGCTAACCTGAAAGCAAACCGTTTACGTTTATTGGCTCAGTTGCGTAACTTGTTTACTGCTGTGGCTGATGTGAGCGTGTTGCAGGGCTAAGCCTTTATTAGTTGTAAATTAATGAGAACCCCTCTATAGATTAGTGGGGTTTTTTAATAATATTAAAAATAAATCCGCAGTCATCATAATGAATACCTCTTCAATTAAAAATTTTTATCGTATAGATGGTTATCTTGTTCTTTGCCACACCCTTTTGATGTCATTCGGTTATGGCCTATGGAAACTATATCCTCATATAAAGACCAAACCAGATATGAGCGGCCTGTTCTTTATGGTTATCTCTATTCTAGGTGGTTTTGCTGGGCTGATTATACTAGCTGTAACTCTGCCTCGTTTAGATCGTTCTGTTCGTAATTTATCAGTGAACAAATTTATTTTGGCTCTGCTGTATTGGATTTCGAGTACCATTATTTTCATGCTATTTGGCATCAGCAAATTCTTCTTCAATAATCCGCTAGTTTTGCTGGTTTTTGTTTTGGTTTTTTTCAGCAGTATTTATCGGCAGAGTAAAACTTGAAGTGCGACATAAACCACCTAATTAATTTAAAGGGTTTATGGAGTATATAAAATTGTCATACCATCATCTTAACTTTGAAGATCGTACTGCATTAATGCTTGAGTCAAGAAAAGAAGGCTTTTCAGCCAGAAAATTTGCTGAACTCATTAAAAGACATCCTAGTACGATCTATCGTGAGCTTAAAAGAAATAGCATCAATGACGTTTATCAAGCTCGATATGCTTCTGATAACACCTTCGCTAGACGTAGACGTGGTCACAGAAAACTCAAAATCGATTCAATCCTCTGGAAATTTATTGTTGAAGCGATCCGTTGTTTATGGTCTCCTCAGCA
>NZ_JFWX01000012.1:0-96462 GCF_000588095.1 Acinetobacter sp. 1130196
CGCCAAGTGGTAAGGCAGCGGGTTTTGATCTCGCCATCCGTTGGTTCGAATCCAGCCGCCCCTGCCATCTATTTCATTACATACCAACCGCCAAGGGTGCTTCATGCCCAATCTTGTCGTTTTTAGTGGAAATGCTCATCCACAGTTCGCTCAAAAAGTCGTAAGTCACTTACATATCCCTCTAGGTGCTGCATCAGTCGGTCACTTTTCTGATGGAGAAATTTCAGTAGAAATTACTGAAAATGTTCGTGGTAAAGACGTATTTATCGTTCAGCCTACTTGTGCGCCTACCAATGATAACCTTATGGAAATCTTGGTTATGGCAGATGCTTTGCGTCGTGCAAGTGCTGGTCGTATTACCGCTGTTATTCCTTATTTTGGTTATGCTCGCCAAGACCGTCGTCCACGTTCTGCACGTGTGCCGATTACAGCTAAAGTTGTTGCAGACATGCTTACCACTGTTGGTATTGATCGTGTCGTAATGATTGATTTACATGCTGACCAAATCCAAGGTTTCTTCGATATTCCAGTCGACAACATCTACGGTACTCCTGCTTTGCTTGCTGACTTACGTCAACAACAACATGATAACCTTATGGTGGTTTCTCCTGACGTTGGTGGTGTAGTACGTGCTCGTGCTGTTGCCAAACATATGGGTGACATCGATTTAGCAATTATCGACAAACGTCGTCAAAAAGCCAACGAATCGCAAGTTATGCATTTGATTGGTGATGTAAAAGATCGTGATTGCGTTATTGTAGATGACATGGTTGATACTGCTGGTACATTGTGTAAAGCAGCTGATGCACTTAAGCAATTTGGTGCACGTCGTGTTGTTGCATATGCAACTCACCCTGTACTTTCAGGTAAAGCAATTGAGAACTTACGTAACTCAGTAATTGATGAGTTAGTCGTAACTGACACAATTCCTCTTTCTGAAGAAGCATTGAACTTGGGCAAAATCCGTCAAGTTTCTGTTGCTAGCATGGTTGCTGAAACGATTCGTCGTATTAATAACGAAGAGTCTATCAGCGCGATGTTCGATAGTTTATAATATTGCAGCTTTTTCTTAACCCTGGCCTTGGCTGGGGTTTTCTATCACTAAACTGGTCGCAAGTTTAGTTTATTTAATCTTTAATGAGGATTTATCTCATGGCAAACTTCGTATTCAACGCTCAAGCGCGTGCTGAAGACAAACAAGGGAAAGGTGCGAGCCGCCGCCTTCGTCGCGAATCTTTAGTTCCAGCTATCATCTACGGTGGTAACGCTGAACCTGTAAGTGTTACTTTAGAACTTCGTGAGCTTGTAAAAGCTTTAGAAAGCAATGCTTTCTTTGAAGAAGTTGTAGAAATCAAAGTGGGCGATAAAGTTGAAAACGTTAAAATCCAAGCGTTACAACGTCACCCATCTAAAAACACTCCTATGCACGCTGACTTCAAACGCGCATAAGTGTTTAAAGGCGTAAATTAGTGTCAAATATTTCGCTAATTGTTGGTTTGGGCAATCCTGGTTCAGAATATGCCCAAACCCGCCATAATGCAGGTTTTTGGTTCGTTGAACAGCTTGCAGATAAATATGGCATTACATTAAAAAATGATCCAAAATTTCACGGAATTAGTGGTCGTGGTAATATAGAAGGGCACGATGTTCGTTTACTTCTCCCAACGACTTATATGAATCGTTCCGGACAAAGTGTTGTTCCTTTCTCAAAGTTCTATCAAATTGCTCCTGAAGCAATTTTGATTGCTCATGATGAACTTGATATGAACCCTGGTGTAATTCGTCTTAAAACAGGCGGTGGTCACGGCGGTCATAACGGTTTACGTGATATTGTCCCACATATTGGCCCAAATTTTCATCGTTTACGAATTGGTATTGGACATCCAGGTTCAAAAGAAAGAGTTTCTGGCCATGTACTCGGAAAAGCGCCAAGTAGTGAACAAAGCCTGATGGATGGAGCAATTGATCACGCTCTTTCTAAAATGAAGTTACTTGTTCAAGGACAAGTATCACAGGCCATGAACCAAATTAATGCGTATAAACCAGCTTAAATTGTTGAACAATCAAGCTTGCTATCTTGCTTTTTTAGGAGCAAAATGCGCATCAGCCACATTGCCAGAACGGCAAAGGCAAAAGATTTCACTATAAGATCTTCTTAGGTCTACTCAGGAGACGCTAGCCATGCTATCTCGTTTATTAAAATGCAAAATTCACCGTGCAGTTGTAACCCATGCTGAACTTCACTATGAAGGTTCTTGTGCAATTGATGGCGTATTAATGGATTTAGCTGGTATTCGTGAATACGAAGAAATCCACGTTTGGAACGTAACTAATGGCAAGCGCTTCACAACTTACGCGATTCGTGGTGAAGATAACTCTGGCATTATTTCAGTAAATGGTGGTGCTGCTCACCAAGCAGATGTTGGCGATCTTGTAATTATTGCTACGTTTGGTGATTTCACTGAAGCTGAAGCAAATACTCACAAACCACGTTTGGTATATGCAAACCCAGACAATACAGTCAATCACACAGCGAACTGCATTCCTGTGCAAGTTGCCTAATTAAAGATTTAAAAGTAAAAAAGCCCGTAAATACGGGCTTTTTTATACGCCTTTATAAACTTCTAGCAGTCCCCTTCCACCAACTGTGCTGTTGCTTACAGTTTAAAGGCTGTAGCTCTTCTCCACGTAAATCAAATAAAATCGCCTCTCCTTTTGTATTTACTTTAAATTCAGCATACTTTGCTTTCCCATAACATTGAGCTAGACCTTCGGCAAATAAGAAGCTTCGAGAAGCTGGATATAAAGCCTGTAAACGATTTTCAGGATTTTTTAAAATTAAACGCTGTCCAGTAAATGAATTCTGAGTATCTAAAATGGTACGAACTACTCGATTTTGTGAATCTAAAATAACTTTTGCTGGAACAGAAGCATGATTAAAAATCACTTGATCTAAAGCCTCACTTTCACTTCCCGAAAGCGCTTTGAGAGATTGTAAATTTAATTCATATGCGAGCGCCATATAGTCCCCCTGTAAAATAGAGCGAGGGTCAACCGGCTTAAGCTTAATAAAAATACTTTTACCCTGATACAGGTGCCATTCATTTTTCGCAACCAAACCTGCAAAAAATAATACAGTGGCTACTGCAAGCATAAGGGAGAAATACTTTTTCATTACTTTTCCCCCTCAATAAAATTGCTTTTAGCTTCCTTCAGAAGCAATCCATATAAAGCCAACAATATAATTCCTGACACTAAGATTGATGCACTTTTAGCTAAAAAACTTAATTGTAAACTGTAATAAAGTTGCCAAAGCACAAAGGTAAATACTATGAGCGTAACACCATAAACAATGCGATCTTGATTTTTTAAAGCCCATGTCAAAATTACAAATAGAATGAATACATCAAAATAGCCGAGTGCAATAAGTGCTATGCCAAAAATTAAAAAAGCAACGAAAGTGATAGCTTGAAGCTGCCTATATAAATAGAAAAGGCTAAAGCACAATAACCATAGACTTGGAAAAATATAGATAAACCATAATGGCTGATCAGCAGAATCAATCAACGCAAGCCCCATAAAATTGTCAAAGAATGAGCTCACAAAAATGACGCTAAGTACAGATAAAAAAATACTCCGCTCATACCGTAAAACCGCTTTACTCCCTATCAGTAGTATCAAGCTAAAAATCAAATAGTTAAGTAAAGTTAAATTGAAATAAGTTTGAGTAGAATGTACCGACCACAGTGAATGGTCTAGTTGCAGTATGTAGATAAATGCTATGCCATAAGTTGCGAGCATTTGAATTAAAACAAAGAACCAATGAGGCTTAAGAAAATAACTGACGCATAGAATAAAAATCTGGGCAATCAATACCCATAAAATTTGATTTGTTTCAGAACCAAGATGAAATAAAAAAGCAGTCTGTCCACTCACAAATAAACAATATGCAAATTGCCGAATGAAATAGCTTTGCGATTTTGTTAGTAAAGTTATAGCTATAGCAACAAAGATGATTCCAATAACTAAGGAAATAGTTTCCCAAAATACTAAAGTAAATGCTGCAAGTGCTAAGCCAGCAAGCCAAGCACCAATTGCTAAAGGAATGATATAAAAACGGCTTTGGCGAAAAATTCTTATTAAGAAATAACTAATGAGTGCAAACCAAATAAAAATAATGCCCGCAATCAATAAGAAAATGAATTCATTAGAATCTTTAAATAGATAATTAATACCATCAAAAAGCCATATTGTAGCTGTCACGCCAAGAATAGCAGCCATTAAACTGGCACATAGCTGATCATTCTTTTTGAAGAAATAATAAAAAGCAATAATTCCTAGTAAGAACGCCGAGATCAGATAGGGTAAATTTTCACTTGATAAGAATTGAATCATCCCTGTTATTGAAATAACAGCAAACCAAGCAATAAAAACAAAACGTAAGGCTATATATTTCTTTTGACAGATCCAGAACTGTACAAGACTTAATAAATTTAGAGCAAAAAGATAAAGATAAGGAAACTTTTCTGCCCAGAAAGTCTGTTTAAAAAATAAAAATAGGGCGAGTTGGCTTGTAATACAAATTAAAGCAAAGATTCCAATATTTGGTCGATATAGCCACGGCAATAAAAGCAAAGTCCAAATCAAGAAAAGTAAATAACTGTCTGCACCAGTTTGATAAACTTGTCCAATTACAGCCAAACTCAAACCGATCATTAAGCCGCAAGTACCATGTAAAGTCTGCCGTATTCCCTCGCTTAAGGTATCTTTTATGCTCACCCAAGCTATGACAAGCAATATAACAGGTGGAATGATGAGTTGAATGCTATCAGGAAGCATCAACCAATTAGCAGCAATTAAGTACAGAATACTGAGCGCCATAAATACATAACTGAAAATATGGAGATGCTGAATAAATAAAGTATTCCTAAATGGATAATAGTCTCTTATCTGCATGAAACACCTGTTTTATTTATAATTTTCTATAAAAAAACATAGCATTCCCTTTTAAAGCCAACAAGTAAGCGCTTGTTAAAAACCTATTTCGATTTATGAAAATACTTATTCATAATGAGACTTAGCATTCTACAAAAGCATCTAGCCAATTTTGCCAAGCGCGCTATAATAAAACCCATCGCTTCAGGGCGGGGTGTAATTCCCCACCGGTGGTAAAGTTAATTTTCATATATAAATTAACAAGCCCACGAGCTTAAATTGTGTAATTTGAGCAGATTTGGTGAAACTCCAAAGCCGACGGTATAGTCCGGATGAAAGAAGACGACGAACTGGGATAAATCCGTTTTATTTCAGTGCCAGCCTGTTTTTACATCAGTCCTGAAATGTTCAACCGTATTTTTACGAGAGCGTTTCATTATGTCTAGCTTAATTCAACCAGAACTTTTTTTCTCAGCCCTCTCTCCTGCAGAACAGCGCATTCAACAAGCATTAGAAGATATCCGTCAAGGTAAACCTGTATTGGTGATGGATGACTTTGATCGTGAAAATGAAGCAGATTTAATTGTTGCAGCCGAAACCCTAACTGTTGAGACCATGGCACGTATGATTCGTGATGGCTCAGGTATTGTATGTTTATGCCTGACAGAAGAATTAGCAGATCATTTAGATCTTCCACCAATGGTTTCTCAAAACTCAAGTCAGTTTCACACTGCATTTACAGTGACCATTGAAGCTGCTCAAGGTGTTACCACTGGTGTTTCTGCAAAAGACCGTGTAACAACGATTAAAACTGCAATTAAAGATGGTGCTGTTGCAAGTGACTTAAATCGTCCTGGTCACGTTTTCCCATTACGTGCACGTAATGGCGGCGTGCTTACTCGACGTGGTCATACTGAGGGAACAATTGATTTAGCAAGATTAGCGGGTTTAAAACCTGCTGGTGTGTTATGTGAATTAACTAATCCGGATGGCACTATGGCATCAGGCATTCAAGTTTTGGCTTATGCGCAAACTCATCATTTAACTGTGATTACGATTGAAGAACTTGTTCAATATCGCCAACAACACGGTGTTTAAATAAAAAAAGGTTTGGCTTTATATCAAAGCCAAACCTTTAAATTAAAACTTACTTATATTTAAGAAACTTTCTTTTGTGCTGCCACTTCTTCAACATAGTCCAAGAGTTCAGAGAATTGATTAATCATTGCTTTTGGCTGTGCTTGAGCAAGTTCCTCTGCTGTTCCATAACCATAAGTCACAGCTACCGCCTCAATACCATTGTGGCGAGCACCTAAAATATCATATTGACGATCACCCACCATTAAACACTCTTCTGGATTTAATTGCTCACGTTCAAGAATATAATGGATAAGCTCAGCTTTATTGGTGCGTTCACCCGTTAATTCACTGCCATAAATATGTACAAAATACTGGCTTAATTCAAAATGGTCTAAAATTCGTTTTGCATAAATCGTTGGTTTAGCAGTAGCAACGAACAAACGATATCCTTCTGCTTTTAAAGCTTTAAGGGTTTCTGCAACAGATGGATATACTTCATTTTCAAATAAGCCAATCACCGAAAAACGCTCACGGTAAGCAAGTAAAGCTTGCTCAGCTAGAGCATCATCTTGGGTAGCTAATAATTTTGCTAATGATGCTTTTAATGGCGGTCCAATTGTCCAATCAATATTTAAATCGGCAGCTAAAGGATAACCAAGCTTCTCCATTGCATAACGAATTGATGTATGGATGCCAACTTTAGGGTCTGTTAAGGTTCCATCTAAATCAATCAAAATATGTTTTATAGCCATTCAATCACTAACCCAGTAAAGTATTTAATTCAATTGGTCGAGAGTTTAATTAAACTCTCTTATACTAACGTAAATTTAAATTGAAAAGGAAATAACCGTGCGTCCAACCGTACTTTGTTTCTCGGGTTTAGACCCTTCAGGTGGTGCAGGTTTACAAGCCGATATTGAAGCGATTGGACAAAGTGGTGCCCATGCAGCAATTGCGTGTACAGCTCTTACCATTCAAAACTCACAACAAGTATTTGGCTTTGAAGCAACCTCAAAAGAACTATTATTAGCCCAAGCAAATGCTGTTGTAGGCGATTTACCGATTAAATGTGTTAAGTCCGGCATGCTTGGCACAACAGATAATATTGCGGCTCTAGCCGAATTTTTACGTGCCCATCCTGACTATCAGTATGTATTAGACCCAGTATTAGTTGCTAATAGCGGTGGTTCTTTAGGAGATCAGGCAACTTTAGTTAAAGCATTTGTTGAGCTGATTCCCCTAGCGACACTTATTACGCCAAATACAGTTGAATTACGTGCATTAACAGGTATTGATGACTTAGAAGAAGCGACTCACAAGCTCTTTGAAATGGGTGCTAAAGCTGTATTAGTAAAGGGGGGACATGAAGATACCCCTAACTTCATTAAAAATAGTTTATATATTGATGGTGAACTTGCAGCGAGTAGTACTTGCCCTCGCCTTGAAGGTGAATATCATGGCTCAGGGTGTTCATTAGCAAGTTTTATTGCAGGTCGCTTAGCTTTAGGTGATTCTCTAAAAATTGCAGTACAGCATGCAGAAACATGGTTGTTTGGTGTTTTAAAAAATGCCGAAACACCTGTACCTAATGGACAAAAGATTCCAAAACGATTTTAACAACCAAATAAAAAGGCGCTTAAAGCGCCTTTTTATTTATTCCAATTACTGTGGAATACGTAAAACTTGCCCAGGGAAAATCTCATCCGGATCTTTGAGCATTGGTTTATTTGCTTCAAAGATTTTCGGATACTGGTTGGCATCACCATAAAACTCTTTCGCAATTTTTGAAAGATTATCACCAGATTTTACCGTATAAAATTTGCTTTCCGGTTCAGGCGTAGCAACGGTCATCTGGTCATCTACATGTGCAACATGATCGACGTTACCAACAATAAGAATAATCTTTTCTTTATCCGCTTGGCTTTGTACTTGACCATTAATAGTCGCAGTATCAGTTGAACCATTATATGTTACAGATAAGCCTTCCACCCCGAGGCCTAAACTTTTAATTAATCCTAATAATTTATTCGCTACTTCTTGTGCAGAAGGTTCTGCTGGCGTTGCTGGAGCTGGTTGTGGTTCTGCTGGTGCGGTATTTTTCTTACCAATACCTTTTACAAAATCAAAAAGACCCATTTTTAGTCCTCATCTTATTGTTTATAGTAAAGTCATTAAACTGACCCTTATTGTTATACTTGAAAAAAGAGACACCTCTGCTATCAATTGAGGTTGATCTTGTAAAAATATGTATCTCTCTCAATTATTTTACTCAAATAAAAAAAGCCACCTTACGGTGGCCTTCTTTTTAATCAGCAATATGCGAATTAACCAAGTTTTTTAGTTACATAGTCAATTGCAGATTGAACTGTAGTGATTTCGTTTGAATCTTCATCAGGGATAGTGATGTCGAAGTCATTTTCGAAAGACATAACAAGTTCAACTAAATCTAAAGAGTCAGCACCCAAGTCATCCATGAAAGATGCTTCGTTTTTAATCTCTTCAGCTTTAAGACCAAGTTGTTCTGCAACCGCTTGTTTAACGCGTTGTTCGATATCGCTCACAGGAATTCTCCTCATTGCTTGTGGCGTTTGATTTGCCACTAGTTTAATTGAATATAAAAATTTTTAAAAGTTTATACATCGGCGTTAGGCCATGTATAAACCACCATTTACATGTAATACCGTACCGGTAATGTAACCTGCTTTATCACTTGCAAGGAAACTCACCGCATTTGCGATATCTTGTGGCTCACCTAAGCGATTTAAAGCCACTTGATCACTCATTTTTTTGCGAATGTCTTCACTAAGTGCATCTGTCATTTCTGTTGCAATAAAACCTGGTGCCACACTGTTTACAGTGATTTGGCGGCTACCCATCTCTTTTGCAAGACTACGGCTAAATGCTTCAATACCTGCTTTAGCAGCAGAATAGTTCGCTTGGCCTGGGTTTGCAAAATGAGCTACAACAGAACTGATATTAATAATGCGACCAAAACGCGCTTTCGTCATACCCTTAAGCACGCGTTTAGATAAACGATAAACGGCTTTAAGGTGGATATTGAGGATGTCATCCCAATCATCTTCAGACATACGAAGCAACAAATTGTCTTTCGTAATACCTGCATTGTTAACGAGAACAAGTACAGGACCATAGTTCTGTTCAATATGAGATACGACTGCTTCAATCTCATTGAGATTGCGCACATCGAGAGCCAAACCTGTACCTTGCTCACCAAAGCTATCAGTTAGCTTTTGTGCACCAGATTCAGAAGTCGCAGTACCTACGACAAAATAACCGTCTTGAATAAGTTGCTGGGCAATTGCAGCGCCAATGCCCCGACTCGCGCCCGTTACTAATGCAACTTTGCGTTCTTGTGTCATGCAATTTTTCCTTCTGCCACTAAAACAGCATTTAGGGCATCTTCCATTTTGCTCTTACTATCAATAGAAAAAGCTTTTTCAATATTTGGTAAACGCTTTGCGAGATTACTCAATACTGTACCTGGGCCACACTCAACAATGTACTGAATACCTTGGTCTTGAAGAGACTGCATGGTACGAGTCCATTGTACAGACTGGTACAATTGTGCTGTTAAAGCCTGACGTAATTGAGCAACATCGGTAGCAATTCCCGCGTTGACATTTTGTATTACAGGAATGGTAGGTAGCTCAATGGCAGTTTGTTCCAAAGCTTCTGCAAATTTTTCTGCTGCCGGCTTCATCAATGAACAATGCGATGGAACAGAAACCGGTAAAGCAATTGCTTTAGCAGATTGTTCTTTTGCAAGTGCCATAACTTGCTGTACAGATGCAGTACTACCAGCAATCACAACTTGACCTTGTGAATTATAGTTTGCTGCTTCAACTGAACCTTGACCTGATGCACTCACGCTCTGGCACAATTCAACTACTTTATCATCAGCTAAACCAAGAATAGCAGCCATAGCGCCTTCCCCTTGAGGAACAGCATTTTGCATGAGTTTTCCACGCAAATTAACTAATTTAACTGCATCCGCCAAACTCATTGAACCTGCTGCAACTAAAGCGCTGTATTCACCTAAAGAGTGACCTGCAAGGTATTTAGGGGCTAAACCACCTAAATCTAACCATAAACGCCATAAAGCAATACTGGCAGTTAATAATACAGGTTGGGTATTTTCTGTTTGGTCTAAACCTTCACCACTTTGTGCAATGTGCCAAAGATCAAATCCTAGCGCGTCTGAAGCTTCGGCAAAAGTTTGCCCAACTCCACTAAACTGTTCTGCGAGTTCAGCGAGCATACCAACTTTTTGTGAACCTTGACCTGGAAACACAAATGCAGTTTTTGTGGCTAAAGCTACTTGTTCAAGACGTTTAGCAGACATAAGAAATCCTTTTTGGGTTTTCACTCATTTCTCTGGAACGGAAATTTAACATTTAATTTGTATATTTATAATTGCGAAAAACAACAAAAAAAGGGAGCTTTCGCTCCCATTTTTTCTATACTTAAGCATCACGCTTAATGCATATCATGCAATTATTCAGCATCAGCTGCTTTAGCGAATAATTGGCGACCACGGTAGAAACCGTCTTTAGTCACGTGGTGACGACGATGAGTTTCACCAGTTGCTTGGTCTACTGTTAATGCATTCTCGGTTAAAGCGTCATGTGAACGGCGCATGTCACGGCGAGAGCGACTTTTACGGTTTTGCTGAACGGCCATGATGGCTCCTTACAAAGATCGAAAAAATGGATCAGAACAAATTCAGTTGTCTTATCTCATAATCATAACACAAATTATGAGTTAAGTTTACCCTTCAAACCTGCCAAAACATCAAACGGGTTATCCCGTTTCTCTTCGACAACGTTCTGAATGGTAGGTTGATGTTTATGTTCACAAGCATCATGCTTGGGAGATAAAGGCATCAACAATAACAGTTCATCTTCTAGTAATGCGAGTAAGTTGATCGAAGCAGGTGTATCAAAATCACCTTTTGTCGAAGACTCACTTTCACCTAAAACGATGAAATCAGCATCCTCATCCAAGCGCTCTATCAGTGACTCATCATCTACAAGTGCAATATGAAAGTCAGAAACAATTGGCATTTCAACAGGTTCCAAACAACGTTGGCACTCCATTGGAACTTTTGTTTCCATGTGACCATCTAACCACACAATGCGATGATAGGCATCCATTGATAGCTTACAGTCTATGTTGATCAATTGGTTATCAATTGATCCAACAGCTTCACGAGCAATACGAGCAAGACGAGACAATGGCAGTTGACCTGACCATGTAAAGCCTTGTTCAGCCCATTTAAACGGCTCAATCTGTGCCGGAAAGGTATTTGCTGACATAATTAATGCGGCAATTCTACAAATTCATCGGTACTCTGTCAAAGATTAAGATACAATTTTGTACTTCTTTAGACAGAACTCGGGGTAAATTAAGCAATGCACCTGTTGCAGCCGCAACCTGAAGTTAACACTTCATTACTCGTTTGCACCCATTCAACTCACCAAAACACTCTTTTACCTGACGTGGTGCAACTCTCACCATGGCCAAGCTCAAAATTAGAGTCTGAGCAAGTTGATTGGCTTATTTTACACTTTAATCACTGGTTTTCCCACCATAATGTGACATTAGTTCGTGGAGAATTTGAACCAGAATATTTCCCAGCAAATGAACATGAGCCAGCTAAAATCCAATTTGCTCATGGTTTTTTCAATAGCGCTTTGCATGAAATTAGCCATTGGACAATTGCAGGTGCAAAACGACGTCTGTTGCCCGATTTAGGTTATTGGTATGCGCCAGATGGCCGAACTAAAGAACAGCAGGATTTATTTGAACAAGTAGAAATTAAACCTCAAGCCATTGAATGGTTATTTGCCCAATCTTTTGGCAGAAAATTTAGAGTATCTCTAGATAACCTGACAGGTGATGGCGGAGATGGCAAAAAGTTTAAAGATAATGTTTATATCCAAGTTCAACGTTACTTTTCTGGTGAAGCTAAACTACCTGTTGATGCAGCAAGATTCATTGAATGTATTTGCCAATGTACACGATCAGGTACAGCGTTACAATTAGATGAATTTAAACGTGAACTCCTTGATTAAATGACAAAAAAACTACGTAAGTTACTTGCTTCCGAAGTTTGAAAAGTCTAATACTATTTTTAATAATGGCGTGATGGAGTCTCTAAAATATGCTGCATTTACATGTACATCCTGAAAATCCACAGCAACGCCTCATTGATCAAGCAGTTGAGCGTATTCGTGCAGGCGATGTTGTGGTCTACCCGACCGATGCTGCCTATGCAATCGGATGTCAGATTGGTAATAAAAATGCGATGGAACGTATTGCCCAGATTCGTGATTTAGGCCCTAAGCATCAATACGCAATTATGTGTTGTGATTTATCAGATATCGCGACTTATGCAAAAGTTGATAATGCGACGTATCGGTTATTAAAAGCAAATACCCCTGCCATTACGACTTTCATTTTACCTGCAACAAGTGAAGTTCCACGCAGGTTAATGCATCCTAAAAAGAAAACGATTGGTTTACGCATTCCAAGTAACCCGATTTGTCAGGCTTTATTAAAAGAACTTGGTGAGCCTTTACTTACAAGTACATTAATTTTACCCGGACAAGAAGACCCACTTGATGATCCTTACGATATTGAAAGTCAGTTGTCTAAACGTATTGATGTCTTTATCGATGGTGGTTTTGGTACTTTAACAACAACTAGTATTGTTGATTTATCGGGTGAACATCCGGAAATTATACGTCACGGTGCTGGAGATGTAAGTGCTTTCGAATAAGCACTTACTCTCCTTTTTACCAATAGTTAAAAAAAAAAGTATTATCAAGAAAAAAAATACTCTTTATTTAGTTTGGATTTTTTTTACACTTTAGTCGTTAAGCAATTTATTAAAAGCCACAATTCCTTTAGAATGTTTTTCACTATCTGCTGTTCTTCTGCTACAGCTCTTATTGACTTGAAAACAAGTCTCATGCTTTTGAAAATTCGCGTGGCTTATAATCGTAATGAACCAATCACTTCATCAATCCATGGAAGACGTTCCACACATCCGTGTTTTAGATGAGTGGCACGACACAATTCCTGAAGATCTTTATATTCCTCCGGCTGCTTTTGAGATTTTACTCGAACAGTTTGAAGGACCACTCGACTTTTTAATTTATCTGATTCAGAAAAACGGTTTTGATCTCATCCAGCTCGATATTGCACCTATTGCAACTCAATATTTGGCTTATATGGATAGTATGAAATCCTTAAATATTGAGTTGACTGCCGACTATATGGTTATGGCTGCTCTATTGGCTGATTTGAAATCTCGCTTACTCTTACCTAAACCTACAGTAGTGAGTATCGAAAAAGATCCTAAACAGGATCTTATTGATCGACTTGAAACTTATTTACGCATTAAACAAGCGGCTGAACGTTTAGGTCAAATGCCAGTTCTTGACCGTGATACATTTAGTGCCAATGTAAGCTTAGGTCATATCGCGCCTGTTTATGAAGGTTATGATGTTTCAGCATTACATGACGCTTTGTTTTGCGTATTTAATCGTCCTGAACCCGTAACACACACAATTGCGCAAGAGCCTGTACTGTTAGAAGAACGTATTGCTTATATTGAAGAGAAATTAGAGTCAGGCGACGTGTTAAGTTTTAAAGAATTACTTAATCCCCAACAAGGCCGTATGGGAATGGTTGTAACTTTTATGGCTGTTTTAGAATTGACCCGACAACAAAAGATTAAAATTATTGCTACAGGTATTGAAGCTCCATTGGCTATTCAAGGGTCTGCGGCATGAGTTTTGAACAAAATAATAATGATTTGTCATTAGCTGACATTCATCACGAAGTTTTATTGCAACTTGAAGCGATTATTTTTGCCAGTGAAGCACCTGTTTCGATTGCTCGTTTAAAAGAAGCTTTTAATAATCAATATAACAAACAACAGCTTCGTCAGCTTTTACAACAACTTGCCCTCTTACAACATGGCCGCTCTATTGAGTTGATTGAAACCGCGCAAGGCTTTCGTTTTCAGGTAAGATCCAAATATCGCAATATTATTGCGCAGATTTGGCCAGAGCGACCAACAAAACTGTCGCCATCTTTACTAGAAACCTTGGCTGTCATTGCGTATCATCAACCAGTCACGCGTGCTGATATTGAACAAATTCGTGGTGTATCTAATAATAGTCAGATTCTCAGAACGCTATTTGACTGGAACTGGATTAAAGAAGCCGGTTTTAGAGATTTACCCGGAAGACCTGCGTTGCTAATTACAACGCCTCAATTTCTGAATGCTTTTGGTCTAGCCTCTTTAGGCCAATTGCCTCCCCTACAGAACGCCAAGGAAGCATTTATGGCTCTCGATGCGAATGCACCGAAATCATAAAGAGGTGGACTGTTGATCATTATGTCTAAGGTTGTGCTGTCATGAGTGAAAAATTGCAAAAAGTATTAGCGCGAATCGGATTAGGTTCTCGCCGATATATGGAAGAGGTTATTGCCGCAGGACGCGTGAGTGTAAACGGCCGCGTTGCCCAAGTGGGTGAGCGCATTGAACCAGGCGATGAATTACGCATTGATGGCCGTAAAGTTCAGTTCCAGATCGAAGATGAAATTCGTCGTCGTGTACTGATTTATTATAAACCAGAGGGTGAGATCTGTTCACGTAATGACCCAGAAAAACGCCCAACTGTATTTGATCATTTGCCACAAATTGCAAATGACCGTTGGGTAATGGTAGGTCGTCTGGATATTAACAGTACAGGTTTATTACTATTTACAAACGATGGTGAGCTTGCTAACCGCTTAATGCACCCGTCTAATGAAATTGAACGTGAATACGCTGTACGTGTAATGGGTGAAGTAACACCACAATTACGCCAAAACATGGTCAATGGTGTAGAGCTTGAAGATGGCCCAGCCAAGTTCGAATCTTTCTCTGAAATTGGTGGTGAAGGTATTAACCGCTGGTATCAAGTTGTAGTGAAAGAAGGCCGTAACCGTGAGGTTCGCCGTATTTTCGAATCGCAAGGTCTTAAAGTAAGCCGCTTATTACGTACTCGCTACGGTACTGTTATTTTACCACGCGAATTACGTACTGGTCGTTGGATGGAACTCGATAAAACTGATATCGACAACTTAGCTAAATCTGTTGAGTTGAAACCACGTCAAGGTACAGGTTTATTTGGTATGGCAAAACGTCGTACTGACCGTATGACCGAAAAACCAATGGCAGCACGTCGTGGTGGTTATTTACGTCAACAACGTCGTGATGATGAAAAAGAAGCACCAACTAACACAGGTAATCAGCGTAAATCGACTGGTTTTAACCGTGGATTTAAAAAGTTCTAAGTAAAACTTTTAAATCAAAAAAACCGCTCACTTTAGAGCGGTTTTTTATTATTTAATTTCAATTAATTCATTTTTGCTAGTTCAATCCACTCAGCTTCTGGAAAATGAATAGCTAAATAGTTCTTTAAATAATTTGAAGTATCCTGCGAAATTAATGGATCTTTTGATTCATCTTTTAAGTTATAAACCAAAGCTTTTAATTTCAGACCGCGTGACTTAAGTGCCTCGAGACTAAGCAAAGTATGGTTAATACTTCCTAGACGACCAGATGTCACTAAAATAACAGGAAACTGATGCTGAGCAACATAATCAATGGTGAGTAAACTGGTGGTTAAGGGCACCATTAAGCCACCCGCCCCTTCTAATAATACAATTTCAAAACGCTCAGCTAATGTTTGAGTCGCATTTTCAATTTTTTGAAAATCGATTTCTCGATTATCAAGACGTGTTGCTAAATGAGGTGAAGCAGGATAACTAAAGATTTCGGGCATAGTCAGCTTATCGTGATCTTCTTGAAACCAACCTTGCCCCATAATTTCACGATGCTTTTCAATATCTTCAGAAATATCAGCATTACCTGTTTGAATGAGTTTTTGGGTAATTACTTTTTTACCCTGCTCAGTCCATAATTTTGCTAAAAAACCTGTCGCGTAGGTTTTACCAATTTCGGTATCAATCCCACTGACAAAATAGATCTGACCACTCATTTACTTCATTCTCCGGGCAATACAATAAATTGGGTGATATGTTAGGGCATATCCCTCGGCGTGCTTATACCGATCATAATCTTGATAAAACTGCTGTAAAGTTTGCTTGGTCCAACGGTGCTGCGCTGTCGCTGTTACACCAGTCGCTTTTAAATGTTGTAATACAGCTTTAGGTAAATCGAAATAGAGCTGAGTTTCTGACTCAGATAGATACAGAACTTCAAAACCAGCCTGAGTTAAGGCACTGTTCCAACTTTCAAGATTCCAATAATTTAAACCTTGTCCGGTTAGCTCTTTAATTTCAATTAGGTTCTTAGGGCCAAATGTTGAAAAGCATAGCCAACCACTGTCAGTTAAAACATCATTACAACGCTTCAGCAAAAGCGGCAAATTCTGCATCCATTGCAAGGCAGAACCTGAAACAATCATATCGAGCTGCTGAGGGAGTTCTAAGGTTTCAACATCTCCAATTAACCATTTTAAATGCTCTTCATGATTGAAGTGCTCCTGCACCTCTGAGTACAGATCATTCAAAATTAAATCTTCAATTTGAAAAGCTTCAACAAGCAGACGAGTTAAATTGCCAGAACCACAACCAATTTCAAAAACACGTCGTATCTTACTTGGGCAAAACTGCTTGAGTAAGCTTGTTAAATTTTGACAAATTTGTTTTTGAACAACTGCGTGCTCTGAATAGCTTTGACCTGCTTTAGCAAAACGCTCGGCAACTAAATTTTTATTCAGACTCACAGAAAACTCACCAGTGCTTCAAGCTCGTGTTGCTCGACCATTGACGTTAAAGAAATACGTAAACGCGAACTATTTTTAGGTACGGTTGGTGGGCGTACAGGCATGGCATAAAAACCACTTTCCTGAACCTGCTTCGCCTTATCGATAGCAGCCTGACTTTCTCCCACAATCACTGGAATAATATGGCTGGGCGATGGACTCAAATAACCCTTTTGTACCACTGCTTGTTGAAGATATTGGCTAATATTTTTTAAGTGTTCACGCTGAGGTTGAGCCACTAATACTTTTTGAAAAATAAAATTTGCCCAAGCCATAACAATCGGAGGTTGAGCGGTACTAAAAATAAGCGGGCGCATTTTATTAATGAGATAATCTTTAATAATTGGATGGCAAATAATATAACCACCGACTGCTGCTAATGCTTTACCTAGGGTACCAACTAGAAAATCAATTTCCTGAATTACATTATATTGTTCAGCACACCCTAAACCTTGCTGTCCACGTACGCCAATTGAATGTGCCTCATCGACATAAAGCATGGTTTTACCAAAACGTTTTTTAAGCTGGACTAAAGCGGTTAAATCCGTTTCATCACCATCCATACTAAAAATACTTTCCGTGACCACAATGATTCGTTCAATCTTGTCATCATCATGATACTTTTGTAGAAGCTGTTCTAAGTGCTGTAAATCATTATGTCGATACCGCACATACTGGGCACCAGACAAACGGATCCCATCAATCATACTGGCATGAACTAACTTATCTGCCAAAATTAAAGTTTTACTATCAGCAACAGCGGGCAAAATACCAATATTCATATGGTAGCCACTATTGAATAACAGAGCTGCCCGTCCACCAAATGCTTGGCTTAGGCTATTTTCCAACTGTTCATATTCATCAAAATTACCTGTCAATAAACGGGCCGATGAAGAACTAAAATAGCTGCGTTCTAACGGTAAGCTATCTAAAAACTCTTGGCGAAGATTAATATCAGCCGCCAGTCCAAGATAGTCATTTGAAGCTAAGTTGAGCATTGTTTTATTTTTAATTGTAATAAAACGACCATGCTGCACATTTTGGGTAAATTGTCTGAAGTTACCTTGTTGTTTTAACTCATCTAACTCGGTAGCAAAATGATCGAGCAATGACATTTTAATGTGCCCCCTGCATCGTTTTAACTACTTCAACCAACTGTTCAAGCAAGTCACTTAACTCTTGTTGAGTAATAACATAAGGTGGCATCACATAAACCAGTTTGCCAAAAGGACGAATCCAGATTCCACGCTCTACAAATTGTTGCTGTAAAGTTTTCATATCGACATTAAAGGTGAGTTCTACCACACCAATTGCACCGAGCACTCTTACATCAGCAACATAATCAAGCTGGCTTAAAGGTGCTAGATATTGGCTAAGCTGTTGCTCAATTCGCTTAATATTGGCCTGCCAATCTTGCTCAATTAATAATTGCGTACTTTTTAAAGCAACGGCACAAGCGAGTGGATTGGCCATAAAAGTTGGGCCGTGCATAAATACCCCAGCCTCACCGCGACTAATGGTTTCAGCAACATGCTTTGTCGTTAAAGTCGCAGACAAAGTCATATAGCCACCAGTTAACCCTTTACCTAGGCACATAATATCTGGCTCGACTTGCGCATGTTCCCAAGCAAAAAGCTTACCTGTACGACCAAAACCAGTAGCAATTTCATCGAAAATTAACAACAGATGATATTGTTCACAAAGCGCTTTAGCCTGACGTAAATATTCAGGATGATAAAAGCGCATGCCCCCTGCACCTTGAACAATCGGCTCAATAATGAGTGCAGCAAGGTTTTCATGATTTTGCTGAATGGCTTGCTCTAGCTCGGCAATATCTTTTTGGTTCCATTCTTCATTAAATTTAGTTTGTGGTGCTGCTACAAAAAGACGATTCGGTAAGCTGGTACCAAAAATCTGATGCATACCTGTCACAGGATCACACACAGACATCGCATTCCATGTATCGCCGTGGTAACCGGACCGTGTGGTAATAAAGTTTGTTTTTTGTGGTTTTCCCTGTGCTGTCCAGAATTGCACAGCCATTTTTAAAGCAACCTCAACAGCGACCGAACCTGAATCTGCATAGAAAATTTTATCGAGACTTGGTGGGGTAATTTTTAAAAGAATTTTACCAAGCTCAATAGCAGGATCGTGAGTCAAACCACCGAACATGATATGTGACATGTTTTGTAGTTGATCGGTCACTGCTTGATTAAGTTCAGGGTGGTTATAACCATGTATTGCACACCACCAAGACGACATACCATCAATTAAAGTTCTACCATCATCAAGTTCAATCGTTGCCCCATAGGCACGCTTCACTTTAAATGTGGGTAAAGGTTGGGTCATTGAAGTATATGGATGCCAAATATGTTCCAAATCAAAATTATCGGTCATCCTCTATACCCTTTTACAGCAATCAAATCTTTCATTTAACACATGTTAAACCTGTTAAGAATGAAAGAAAATTGCGAGATCAACCAAAGCTTATGAACTTTGCTGATGAATTATTAAAAATTGGCAGATTTCTTCAATTGTTCTTTCAGCCTGCAAGTAAGGAAAAGCGTGCGTAGCGTCTTTTAGCAACTTATAAGTCATGTTTTCTGTAGCGAAATCCTTAAAATTCTCGATAATTTTGCAAGGAATGACATTATCTTGCTCAGCAAACAGGTGAAGCTGTAGACCTGGATAATTTTTCAAGTTACCTACCAAGTTTAACTGTTCTAACATTTTTAAACCGTCTACCAGTATTTCCTGTGCGGGTGGATTTGCGATGTTTTGTACGCTCATCCAATCTTGTTTCGCTTGAGATGAGCCAAGTGTAATCAAATAATAAAAACGCTTTAAAGTGGCTTGTGGGGTCTGTAAAAAAGACCCTTTAAATTGACTAAATACATCAGCAGGCATTGCGGTTTGCCAATTATCATGAGCAACAAAACAAGGATTCGACGCGAGCGTAATTAATATTTTTGTTTGCCCTGTTTGCTTGTAAAAAATATCAACCAGTTGAGTTGCTAACTGCCCACCTAAGGACCAGCCTATTACCACATTAACTTCAGCCACTAAATCAAGCCGTGCTTGAAAGCTACTATCTAAAACATTAAAAATATTAATCAGTTGTGTGTCATAGCCAAATTTATTTAAACCTAATTTTAACGATTGCAGAGGTTCTATACCTACTCCCCACCCTGTAATCAATAAAATTTTATTTTGTAACTTCATATGCCTATCCACAGTCAACTTTAGGAAGATTATATATGAAGTTCAATTCTAAATATCTTTTAAAATCAACAGAACACTTGAATTTCAAAAAGTAAAATCAGTCATTTATAGTAGATAAATATTCTGAAATATATTGATATACAAGAGCTAAAATATTCATATGAAATATACAAAAATTTAATTATCTAAACATTGAAGCAAATCAAAAAACAACATAATCCACACTTCCCCCATAAATCCATTGTGCAATGTAATTAATGTTAATAGTTATGTTTTTTTATTAAAAAAAATGACTCATCAATTCACTTTAATGTTAGAAGATTAATTAATGATCAAAATAATGGGCGGATTAATATGAATACTCAAAGTGAAATATCTGACGGGAGAGAAAAAGATACATATTTTGTTACACCCAACGATATTATAAACACCTTACCTGTAGATAAAAATTATTGTTTATTTCTGGATATTGATGGAACATTAGCTCCATTTCAAATTCATCCTGAGCATAGTTTTATACCTAATACTACATTAGAAGTTATAAAAAAAATTATTGAATTAAATATACCAGTGATTGCTGTAACAGGACGTGATGTTGAAACAGCTAATAAGTTATTTCAGTCTATTGAAATTCCTATAGCTGGCTTACATGGTTTAGATATTTATTTTGATTCCGACAATTATATTCGTCCAGATTTAAGCAATATTAATTTCAAAAAATTAAAAGAAGATATTATAAAATCTTGTGAAAAATATCCCGATTTATTAATTGAGGATAAAGGATATTCTATTGCTTTACATTATCGAAAAAAACCAGAATTAGAAGATAATGCATTTTATATTATGCAACAAATTAAATATTTCTATCCTCAATTAAAATTAAATAAAGGTAAATTTGTCATTGAGTTATTACCTAAACAGGCAGATAAAGGTAAAGCAATTCAAACAATATTAGACCATCTTAATTTACCATTAATTCACCCAATATTTATTGGAGATGATTTAACGGATGAATCGGGTTTCACTTTTATTAATCAACAATTTGGTACTTCAATTAAAGTAGGTTCTGGTGAAACAGAAGCTCAATATAGATTAAAAGATATTAACAGCGTTTCTAATTTTCTTTTTTTCTTTCTAGAAAAAATCAAAAAGTTATACGTCAAAAATAGTCAAGATCAGAATGGAGAACAAATATGTCTAAATTAATCGTGTTATCGAATCGAATAAGTATGCCATCAGGTAAGGCCTCAGCAGGTGGCCTTGCAGTAGCTGTACAAGACGCATTAAATGACAGTAACGGTATTTGGTTAGGCTGGAACGGTCAGCAAATTACCGATACTGAAGCGCCTGAATTCGATCAGGCATATTCTCATGGAATTGACTACATTACCTGCCCTCTTACACATCAGCAATATGCACAGTACTACTGCGGTTTTGCTAACAAAGTTTTATGGCCTGCCATGCATGATCGAGATGAACTGATCGAATATGATGCTGAAGAATATAATACTTACCAAAGGGTTAACCGTTTATTTGCTGAAAAATTAAAAGAGACTGCTCAGCCTGATGATCTGATTTGGGTACATGACTATCACTTTTTTAGTGTAGCTCGTCATTGCCGCGAATTAGGTATGCAAAATAAAATCGGTTTCTTTTTGCATATTCCTTTCGCAAGCTTAAACATTTGGCGCAAAATTCCAGTTGCACTGCAGTTGGTACAAGACCTTTGCCAATATGATGTAGTTGGCCTACAAACCCAAGCCGATCAAAACACCTGTATGCAAACGTGTATGGGCTTACTTGAAGCTCAAAAAATACTAAGTGACCGAATCAGCTATAAAAAACGTCAAGTACTCATAAAGTCCTACCCTATTGGCGTGCAACCAGAACTTATTCAGCGCCAAGCACAACAGGCATTTCATACTCCCTATGTATTTAACTTTGAAGATATACCACGTCAAAAAACCATTATTGGCGTTGACCGGATTGATTATTCAAAAGGTCTGCTTGAACGCTTCAATGCATTTGCGACCTTCTTGGAAACTAACCCTGAATATCATGGACTGGTACGCCACCTTCAAGTTGCAACACCTTCACGTACAGATATTCCGGCTTATCAACGCTTATACCAACGATTTAAAACCAAGTTAGAACTGATTAATGAAGAGTTTGCTCACGAAGACTGGCGTCCAATTGATTGTTGCTACGACACTGTTCAACATGACAGTCTCATGCATATTTATCGTCGCTCTGATATTTGCTGGATTAGCTCATTACGGGATGGTATGAACTTGGTCGCAAAAGAATATATTGCGGCTCAAGATCCAGAGAACCCAGGTGTGCTGATCTTATCTAAATATGCCGGTGCTGCTGAGCAAATGACTCAGGCCTTAATTGTTGACCCATTAGATCGGGCAGCGATGATGGATACTCTAAAAACCGCTCTAGAGATGTCTAAAGCTGAACGTATTAATCGTTATGAACAGTTAATAGAAGGTCTGGCAGCCACTGACCTTAGCGATTGGAGAAATAATTTCTTGAAAGATCTTGAAAATGCTCCAACCTTTACGAAGACTAAGTTGTCATTACAAGACAAGTATCAACCCACTTATCATGTTTTGTAATGATTTAAGCTTATAGAACATCGAGAAGTTTTTCTCGATGTTCTATCGATTGGTAAATTGACTTAAGTTATTTTGCCTTTACAAGAGTAAAGCGATTGAGTATGGCAATCATAGTTAATAAAACCGCTACCCCAGATAACACTGTGGTTAGACTGGTCCACTGGCCAATCAAGCCAATTAAGGCGGGACCACTTAATGAACCTGTATAAGCAATCGTTGACACTAAAGATAGTGCCGCAGCCTTCGGCATATCATTTTGGCGTCCAACACGAGAGAACATGACTGGTACAATATTAGAACAGCCTAAACCCAAAAGTGCATAACCCAATACGACAACTTGCCAAACAGGTGCCATCACAATAGTAACCATAGCAAGGGCTGCAACAATTGCACTATAAGTCACAATAGTTTTCTCACCCCATTGTTTTAACAAGAGATGCCCTGCAAAACGACCACTTGTCATACTAAGCGCGAAGAAAGTATAGGCCAGCCCAGCAAAAGCAGGGTTAAGATGATATTTACTGGTCAAATAAATACCACCCCAGTCCATTGCTGCACCTTCTGACAAGAAAGCAATAAAACACATCATTCCAATCAACAGGATCGCACCATTCGGACGCGAAGTTTTTTTAGGTGCGTCAGTTATTTCAGCTGCACCTTGTTCATCTTGCTCAAATGTTGTTAAAGCAGATGGAATAGCAACAAAGCTCACGACCATTAAAATCATGACCACAGATAGCGTACTCATGAGTGGTGAAAGGCCAATTGCTAGTAGCGTGGTGACGAGCATGGCGCCTATTAAACCACCAAGGCTGCACATACCATGGAAACTAGACATGAGCGCACGTAAGCTGTGTTTTTCCACCACAACTGCCTGCAAATTAATAGCTACGCCAAGGCTGCCTGCTGCTGTACCAAAAATAAATAACGCCACAGCCATCGATACAAGACTATGCCAGATCGTTAAACTTGGTAGTAACACCATTAAGAGTATGGTCGCCACAGCAATTAATGGACGACATCCCCAACGCTTAACTAAAGCCCCTGTCGCAGGCATAGCAATCATTGAGCCGATTCCCATACAAAGCAGCAATAAACCAAAATTTGCATGATTTAGGTTTAAACGTTGCTGTGCATACGGAATGAGTGGTGCCCAAGCAGATATCGCAAAGCCCAAGCTAAAAAAGCTAAGACGAGTTGCTAATCGTTGTGTGCTTAAGAGAGTAGCTGTATCTAAAACAGCAGGTTTGGAAAATAACATATACGCGAAGCTCACCATAAAACCATTGGCGATCCATACCAACCGATTCCCCATAGAAAAACCCCTGCCTTATTAAGTTCCAGGCAAGGGTTTTTGTTGGCGAAATTATATCCAATTCCACAAAAAAAACATGGGGTCTGATACAAATTTTCTGACTTTTTTGTAACTGCCAAAGCCTTATATAGTAAGGCTTTGAATATATTCAATTTGACATTATTAACATCTAATCAGTGACTTCATTTTATTAAAATGAGCCAATAAAAAACCCAGCTTAAGCTGGGTTTTTCACATCATTAAATTTGAGACTGAATATAATTTTGCAGGCCAATCAGCTCAATTAAACGCAACTGTTTTTAAAGCCAATAAGTATGGTCTTCTTCAGTATCTGATAATTGTTGACGTAACATGTCACGACTAATGTAGTCGCCTTTTTCTTCACAAAGTTTAATACCTGTGGCTAATTTTTCACGCACATGATATTCAAGTGCTAAATCAGCTTTTAAGCAAGATACAACGTCTGTACCAACATTGATATCTTCACGGTGCATGTTTGGTTTGGCACCTAAAAACAATACACGACGAATGATTGCATCGGCATGAGAAGCTTCTTCTTGCATCTCATGGTCAATACGCTCATAAATCTTGTTTAAGCCCCAATCTTCATACATACGAGAATGGATTAAATATTGATCACGGGCAGCCAACTCTCCGCCAATGAGCATATTTAAATAGTCTATGACTTCTGGATTGCCACGCATAATAAATCTCCTATCGTATGAGTCTATTATGGGCAAACTTAAAAATGATTGCAAAATAAAAAATAGTTAAGTTTATGATTTTTATCAAATTAAAATGAGAAACATACGCATTTGCAGTTTAAGTTATTTAAATTTCCTTTGCAAAAAGAAACGCTTGTCCGATTTATAAGCTCAGACAAGCGTTCAAATATGGCATAAACCATCAATTTATAAATTTGTAACTAAAATCAATGGTTCTTATTTCGCTAAGTCTTTTAGCTCAAAGTCTGCCCATAACTCGCCATGAGTGATAAGAAATCTGTTTCATTCATGACAGGAATACCTAATTTCGTAGCCTTTTCTAATTTTGAACCGGCTTTTTCACCTGCAACCACACACTTCGTTTTGCTTGATACGCTACCGCTTACACGCGCCCCTAATGCTTGTAGCATTTGAGTGGCCTGATCACGGGTCATTTGCTCTAACGTGCCTGTAAGTACCCAGCTTTCACCATTTAAGGGTTGGCGTGTTGGTGCAGTTGGCGCATCCCAATGAATACCCGCGGCAATTAAACGATCGAGTACTTCAATGTTATGCGGTGCCAAGAAAAAGTCAGCAATCCACTCTGCTGTAATATCCCCTACATCCGGGGTTTTCTTTAAAACTTCTACATTCGCAGCTTTAAGGGCCTCAAGCGTTTGGAAGGTATTTGCTAACATTCTAGCCGTTGTTTCACCTACTCCACGAATACCTAATGCATAAATAAAACGTGCTAGAGTTGTTTTCTTACTTGCTTCAATCGCATCTATTAGGTTCTGTACTGACTTTTCTCCCATTTTTTCAATGCCCAACAGTGTTTCTCTGTGTTCATGCAAATGGTAAATATCAGCCACATCTTTAAGTAAATCGAGACGTAATAAAGATTCTACCCAACGATCTCCCAAGCCCTCGATATCCATCGCTTTACGCGATACGAAGTGACGAATGGCTTCAATACGCTGTGCAGCACAATATAAACCGCCTGAACAACGTGCGAGAGCTTCACCTTCAGGCATCACTACAGGAGATGCACATACTGGGCAGGACTCTGGTAAATGAACAACTTCTGCTTCAGCAGGACGGAACTCTGGCCAAACTTTTTCTACTTTAGGAATTACGTCACCTGTACGGTAAACACTTACAGTATCTCCAACACGTACATCTAGACGGTGAATTTCTCCAATATTATGCAAAGTCACGTTAGAGACAGTCACACCACCCACAAAAACAGGGTTTAAGCGTGCTACAGGCGTTAAAGTCCCTGTACGCCCTACTTGCCAGTCAATTTGCTCAACAGTCGTAAGAGCGGCTTGTGCAGGGAATTTATAAGCGGTTGCCCAGCGTGGTTCTCGGCTTAAGAAACCAAGCTGCTGTTGTTGTTTTAAGTCATCGACCTTTACGACCATGCCATCAATTTCAACTTGGAGGCTTGGACGTTCTTGCTGAATTTGCTCATAACGCTGCTGTACTTCTTGAATTGAATTACACAAGTACTGACGCTCAGCAATTTGGAATCCAAGTTCCGTTAACCATTGCAAGCTATCATGCATAGTTGTGAGACCATGATTTGGTTCACATTGTGCAATTCCATACGCGTAAAATGCCAAAGGTCGACCAGCAGCAATATTCGGATCAAGTTGTCTTAAACTTCCTGCGGCTGCGTTTCGAGGGTTAGCGAAGGTTTTTTCCCCTTTTGCTTCCTGATCGGCATTCAGTTTTTCAAAACCAGACTTAGGCATGAGTACTTCGCCCCGTACTTCAAGTAGACGAGGTATTTCATATTTTTCTGAATGCAGAACTTTAGGTAAGTTACGAATGGTTTTAACGTTTTGAGTAATATCTTCGCCAGTTTCACCATCCCCACGAGTTACACCACGAACCAGTACGCCATTTTCATACCATAGTGAAATCGCAAGACCATCGAGTTTTAACTCAACTTCATATTGTACTTTCTGGTTTGGTAGTCGCTCTTCTACACGGCGTGCAAATGCAAATAAATCTTCTTGGTTAAATACGTTACCAAGTGAAAGCATTGGCACCACATGCGTCACACTCTCAAATTTTGAAAGCGCTTGACCACCTACTTTCGTAGTTGGTGAATCGGTTTGTACAAGTTCCGGATATTGCTCTTCTAAAGCTTTTAACTGATGAAATAAATGATCATATTCACTGTCCGAGATTGTCGGCTGATCCATAACATAGTAGGCATGGTTATGCTTTGCAATCAGTTGAATAAGCTGACGCATCTGTTCGATCACGGAAGTTATTGCCATTATTTTATTCACCATAAAAAAGGGTGGAAATTTCTCCACCCTGAGCTGCGACTAGATATTTTGCAATTATCGCAACCTATACCAAAAATTTAAACTAGGCTGTTGCCTGTGCTGGACGATAATCAATCACATGATGGCGCCAATGTTCTTTTAACTGCGGCGTAAATTCAAGATTATTTTCATCATAAACCTTACCATCAATTTCACGAGCAATCAGACCTGCAATACTGGTCATCATGTCAAAACCTGTCACGGCTTTACTGTTTGGAAGTGCAAGGAAAAATGCCAAGCCTTGAACTTGTTCAGCAGATAAAGTTTCTAAATCGAAACCAGCAGGACCATTATCGGTCATACGAAGTACAGAGAACATGAGTGCACTTGGTTCATCTGTATTTTCATAGCGATGGAAACAAGACATTTCACCGTAACGTAGACCATATTTTAAAAGTACTTTCAGTGCTTTATCGCCCGATAATGCACGGCGCGGATTTGGATAAACATTTAATGCAATAATCTGTTCAGCCATTGCCAACGCACTTTCGTCGTCAAAACGTTGTTGCTCATGTAGATGTACATCCAGAATATTACTTTCACCTTCAAATTCGGCAATTTCAGCCGTTTCAATATTTGGGTTTAAACTTAATTCTGGCTCAATTTTCAGTTGCTCTTCTGCAACTTTTGGTTCTGATGAGCTAACAACTTCTGGTTCAGCAGAAACGGTATCGACTAACTCAACTGAACTATTTTCGCTTACAGTTGGGCTAACAGTATGTTCTTCAGCTTTAACTTCTTCTACTTCTACTGGCGTATTTTCAACGGGTACTTGTGTCTGGACTGTTTGAGCTTGCGAAGCCTGTTCTAGTTCTTTTGTTTCCTTTTCTTTTGGCTGTTCCTGCTCGCTTAAAGTTGGTTCCACTCGTTCAGCCACATTTGCTGACGCAACAGTAACTTCTGGCTGTTCAAGTTGATCTCGTACATGACGAGGGATAACTGGTTGATTACTTTCAGGATTAATATGTAAATCACTGTCTAGCGAGGGTTCAGCATGGTTCGGCTTTTTTAAAATCATTCTTAAGCCAATTAGCATGATAATAATGGCAACAACGATGCCAATAATCGTATTGATTTCCATTCTATGACTCCGAAACTAACCCGTATTCTTTTGCCTGTTCTAAATTGACAGTGACTAATTTTGATGTACCCGGTTCAGGCATGGTTACACCCAACAAGTCAGTTGCCATGGTCATCGCCAGCTTATTATGTGTAATGTAAATGAATTGTACATGTTCAGAAAGCTCTTTTACCAAATTACAATATCTCTGTACATTCGCATCGTCGAGTGGAGCGTCCACTTCATCGAGTACACAAAACGGTGCCGGATTTAACCTGAAAATAGCAAATACTAATGCTAACGCTGTTAACGCTTTTTCTCCACCGGAAAGTAATGCCAGAGAACTGTTTTTCTTACCCGGTGGTCTCGCCATGAGCTTAACCCCAGATTGCCAATCATCCTCAAGACTTAAACTGGCTTCACCACCATTAAAAACTTTTGGAAATAGATTTTGTAACTCTTGATTAATCTGATCAAAAGTCGACATAAACAACTTACGGGTTTCTT
Organism: Acinetobacter sp. 1130196; assembly: GCF_000588095.1. Taxonomy (NCBI): domain Bacteria; kingdom Pseudomonadati; phylum Pseudomonadota; class Gammaproteobacteria; order Moraxellales; family Moraxellaceae; genus Acinetobacter; species Acinetobacter sp. 1130196. Next base: position 28,661 of record NZ_JFWX01000012.1, read on the forward strand.
GGTCAATGCTCTTCATTGCATCTTTTAACTGAGTTACCGTATTTTCCAAGTCTTGAATTTGATGACTCAACTCATCAAAACGCTGAGAAACCTCTTCAAACTCTTGTGAAGCAGCTAAGTTAACTGCACCGATTTTTTCAAACTGTTTCTGTACTTTTTCCAGTTTTTGCTGGTGTTCAGTTAAATCTATTTTCAAGCCCGTTTGAAGCTCGGCATTTAACTCTTTGAGCTGTTCTTGATAGTGCTCACGATCAGACTTGGCTGCTTGCCATGCTAAACGCTTTGCTTCAAGCTGCTCTCTAAGCTTTTCATCTTGCTGTTGGTATTGATGACGTTGGTCTGTAAGTGTTTGTTGCTTCTCTTGAACACTATTAAGCTCAATCTGCCATTCATTCCATGTCTTTTGCAGCTTTTCAGTTTGAGCAAATTGTTGTTGAAACTCTGACTCAAGGTTTGGCAACTCTAACTGAATAGGGTCCACAAACTTTTTCGCCTGTTCCATTTGCGCTGTAATTTGTTGATATTGGCTCTGCAAGAACGAAATATCTTTTTCAAGTAGCTCAATCTGTTGAGTTGTATGCGTACTATTACGGCGTAAAATCTCACGTTCTTGTTGTTGCTGTTGCAAGACTTGTTGCTGTTCTTCAAGCTGCTCTGTTAATTCTTCTACCTGAAATTGCAAAGTTTTATAGTCAGGTAAAATGGTTTCAAGCTTCATTGCTAATGCATGCAAATCAATTTCAAGATCGTCTTTTTGCATTGCATCTTCTTCAAGCTGCATATCTAACTGAGCGAGTTGATCTTTCAATTGTTGTTTTTGCAATAAAAATGCTTGTGCTGCGGTTTGCTGTTTAGCAATTTGAACATCTAGCTGTTGCAAGTCTTTTTGCTTTTGTTTAATGGTTTGTTGTTTCTGCTGTAAGTCAGCTTGTAGCTGTGTAAGTTTTTCTTTTTCCTGAACTACCGTTTCATCTAATGCTTGTAGTTCAGGTTGCTGCTTGTGAAGAACTTGTTCAATTTCATCTAGACGAATACGATGACTGAGCATACCTTGCGCACTTTGACTTTCGTCATCATACATAAGAGCAATTACCCAGTCCTGCCCAACATGATAACCATCCAAGGTTAAGATAGACTGGCCATGTTGCAATTGCTTTTGCTCGTTTAAAGCGTGAGATAAATCTTGTGCAATCGCCACATTGGAAAATATTGAAAGCTGTGGTGACGCAATCCAATCATTCAAGCAAGTCAGGTTGCCCTTAAATTTGCTTGATTGCTCTGAAGGTTTTAACTGGCGAGCAATTCCTTCCTGAAAAGCTTGTTCAGTTTCAACAATATGTGCCTGTAACCATTTTGCTAAAAACTTTTCAATAATCTGTGCGTGTAGTTTGCCCTGCTCGGTTAACTCTAAAGCCTGCATTAAACGTAGCGTATCTTGGTTTTGCTTTGGACTTTGTTTAGCAACAAGCTGGCTTAAGTTTTTCTGCTCTGACAATAAAACCTGTATTTCTGTCTTTAACGTTTGCTGCTGGTTTTTATTTGCCTGATACGATTGTTGAGACTGTTCAATATGCTGCACATACTGCTCAATATCAGCCTCTAAGGTCGAGATTTCACGACCAAGCTGCTGTTGCAGTTGCTCAAGCTCGCCTTGTTCATCTTCGTGTACTTGCGATTGAATCTGACTTGCCTGATGTTGCAGTGTTTCTTTTTGCTGTTCAATGCGCTGAACATTTTTGCCTAATTGCTCGATTTGAGCAGACATTTGCATTTTTTGCTGCTGTTGTTTTTCAACCTGAGCTTTTACTTGCTCAAATTGTTGCTGCGCTTGCCGTTGCTGTGATTGTAAACCAGCAAAATTTTGCTCTGCTTCAGCTGCTGTATGCTCAACTGCTGTTAAAGCTTCAGTTTGTTCTTCTAGCTGACTATTCAGTGTTTCAAGCTGTAATTCAGAAAGCTGTAAACGTTCTTTCGTTTGAGCTTTTTGTTGTTCCAATTGAACAAGGGTTGTACTATTTTGCTGAAATAAACTCTGTTTTTGCTCAAGAGTCATTTTAAGTTCAGATAATTTTTTTTCAGCTTGCTGCCACTCTTGTTGTAGTGGTGAAGATTGCTGAATAAGTCTCTGAAATAAAGCACTGGTAGATTCTAAATCATGTTCAATCGTACTTAGCTCAGAGCGAACTAATTTAAAAGTTTCCCCCAGTTCGTTCATTTGAACGGTATATTCTTCTTGTAGGCGTACACTTTTCTCTGCCTGAAAAGACAAAATTTCAATTTTGAGTGTACGAATTTGACTTTCTAAGGTTTTATATTGAACCGCAGCTTCTGACTGACGCTTAAGTGTTTTAAGCTGAGATTTTAACTCAAGCGCAATATCTTCCAAACGTGAAAGGTTTTGCTCCGTATGTTCAAGGTGCTGCAAGGTTTCGCGGCGACGCGCCTGATAACGAGAGACACCAGCTGCTTCTTCAATGAAAATACGCATTTCTTCAGGTTTAGCATCAACCAAGCGGTTAATCATGCCCTGTTCAATCACAGCATAAGAGCGTGGCCCTAAACCCGTTCCCAAGAAAATGTCGGTAATATCACGGCGGCGGCAACGTGTACCATTTAAGAAATATTCAGATTTACCTTCACGGGTCACCTGACGACGAACAGCGAGCTCGTTATAAGCGTTATAAGCTCCCCCCAATTTGCCATAGGTATTGTCAAAACGCAGTTCCACACTGGCAACACCCACTGGTTTACGCTTGGATGTTCCGGTAAAAATAACATCTTGCATACTACCACCACGAAGCTGACGAGCGTTTGACTCACCCATCACCCAGCGGATCGCATCAATAACATTGGATTTGCCACAACCATTTGGACCAACCACTGCTGTACGGTTAGCCTTGAAATTTAAAGTTGTACTATCTGCAAAAGATTTAAAGCCGGAAAGTTTTAAACTGCTTAAACGCATAATGCCCTAACTAACGGCGTGAGCGTCTCGCCCAAGCCAATTCAATCTGTTTCATTCGTGTCAGCGATTCCAACACAAGGTTACGTAAGTGTCGACAAAAATCTTCCATAAATAAAGCGGCTTGTTGTGATTTTCGGATCAAAATTGCATCAGTCACGAGTTTAAATAATGCAAACGCTTCTTGCAGTTCCCTTTTAGAGGTATTTAGCGTCAAAAAATAACTACGACGTAACGAAGGTAATAATTCTTTATAAAATTTCATTAAATAAGGATTACCCACCATATCTTGCTGTTCAGCCAGATATTGGAAAATGGCATCGTAGAATTTTTCAATATCGCCTGCTTTTACATGTTCAAGAAGCTGTTCTAACAAAAGCTGTAATTGATCAGCTTCATGGGCGCGCCATGTTTCACTGATGCGTTGTACAATATGCCCCAATAACATCATATTTGTATCAAACAGTGCTTTCACTTGTTGTGCCGACATTTCTGAAACAATTGCCCCCCGACGCGGAAAAATCTCAATAAGATGCGTACGTTCAAGCAATAATAATGCTTCACGAACTGACCCCCTACTTACATCAAGCTCTTTCGCAATACGAAGCTCTTGTATGCGTTCGCCTTCGACCAATTCGCCGCTAATAATCTGTTCGCTAATATATTTGACAATTTGCTCAGAAAGACTCTCTGTCTCTTCGAGATTCATAAATCACCCGCTACTTTTTATATGCATTAATCCATGCTTTTCTTTCGCATCCTTGTTTTTAACTGATCCCATCCATTAAAAACTATGTCATTGTCTGACAATTTTATTGCATTTTAAGCCAACCCGCCCAAAATCTATACAGAAATCGGATGAAAAACTCAGCTTTAGTCTGTTTAAATCTTTAAATAAAAAAAAGCTTAAACTGTGAGAGTCTAAGCTTGCTTTTCTATATTTTTTAATAAAACGTTTTTAATTCATAAAACCTTTATAAATAAAATAACTGCCTACCACGACTAACAAACAAGCAAAGCATTTTTTTAGCATTTGTGGTGACAATGCGTGTGCAACCTTGGCCCCAAGTTTAGCGGTCACAAAACTCATGACACTAATACCAATAAAAGCATAGATGTGCACATAACCAATCGTATTAGGTACAGAAATGTGCTCTTTAGCACCAAACCACATAAAGCCAATTGCACCCGCTACAGCAATAGGTAAACCACAAGCGGCAGAAGTCGCGACTGCTTTTTGCATGACTACACCATGACGGTTTAAATATGGAACAGTTAAGCTACCGCCTCCAATACCAAAAATTGCTGAGGCAATACCAATACCCCCCCCTGCCATAAACTGCATAGGTGTTGAAGGAAGCTGACGTGTTGGGTCAACAACCACATTTGCGCCTTTAAACATACGATAGGCCATCACAACTGCAAACACACCAATCAGAAGCTGTAAATGCTGACCAGATAAAAGATCGGCAATGCCTGCGCCTAAAAATGAGCCCAGCACAAGACCGGGTGCTAGATTACGAAAAACAGGCCAAAGAACTGCACCTTTTTTATGATGGGCAGAAACAGAACTAAAAGACGTCACAATAATAGTTGCTAAGGAGGTTCCGACTGCAATATGCATGATTACTGCCGGGTCATAGTGCAACTGGGTAAAAACGACATAGAGGATTGGTACAATAATTAGTCCACCGCCAACTCCAAACAATCCGGCAGTAAAACCAGCAATTGCGCCAATGAGTAAATATATGATTAACTCCATAAATGTTTTACCACTCTGCTCATATTCAACATGGATTTAGAGACTCGCCAACTACAACAACTTTTAAGCGCAAAAAACCAGCTTCCAGAAGTGGTTTTATTAAAAGCAACCACAACTTCGACCAATGATGATATTCGTGAAATTGCCCAAAAAGGCATTACAACGGGCTTGGTTTGCAGTGCTCAACAAACTCAAGGGCGAGGTCAACATCAACGGCAATGGATTTCACCTGAAGGAAACATTTATTTAAGCACATTGGTGCAAACTCGAACACCCTTAGATGGTCGCTTAGCACTTGAAGTTGCTCTAAATATTCTGCAAATCTCACAGTTACAACCTTTGAGCTTACAAGTGAAATGGCCAAATGATTTGTACAGTACGCAAGGAAAATGGGGTGGAATTTTGGTCGAACCACTTTCCCAGCATCAGGCTATTGTGGGTGTAGGTATTAATTTAAAAACACCACCAGTAACTGATAGTGATCAGCCAATTACTTCTTTAGAAGATTTGGGCCTAGAGCAAATGAGTCGGCTTGAACTCATTTCAGAACTCTATGTGGCAATTCAAAATGCAGCTCGCTGGTTTGATCATGGTTGCTACAACTTGGCAGGCCGTTTTAACCACCATGCAGCATGGATTAATCAGTTAGTTCAATTTGAACATAGTCAAGGACTAGTATATGGCCGTTTCGTTGGAATCTCTAATGAGGGTGCAGTCATTCTTGAAACTCCGGAACCACAGCAGTTTTATCAAGGTCGTTTAAGACCACAATCAACTCAGTAATCAGGTATTTTCCCCATGAAAAGTTTATGGCTTGATATCGGAAACACCCGTTTAAAATACTGGATTACTGAGAATCAGCAAATTATTGAGCATGCAGCTGAGTTACATTTGCAGTCACCTGCCGATTTATTACTTGGATTAATCCAACACTTTAAGCATCAAGGTTTACATCGTATTGGAATTTCTTCAGTTCTCGATACCGAAAACAATCAGCGTATTCAGCAGATTTTAAAGTGGCTTGAAATTCCTGTTGTTTTTGCCAAAGTGCATGCTGAATATGCGGGTTTGCAATGTGGCTATGAAGTACCAAGTCAGCTCGGGATTGACCGCTGGCTACAGGTACTTGCTGTTGCTGAGGAAAAAGAAAACTATTGTATTATTGGTTGCGGAACAGCGCTCACGATTGATTTAACCAAGGGCAAACAGCATTTAGGCGGTTATATTCTACCTAATTTGTATTTGCAACGTGACGCACTCATTCAAAATACCAAAGGTATTAAAATTCCCGATTCGGCTTTTGATAATCTAAACCCGGGCAATAACACAGTCGATGCAGTACATCACGGCATTTTGTTAGGTCTTATTAGTACGATTGAGAGCATCATGCAGCAATATCCTAAAAAGCTGCTCCTCACAGGTGGAGATGCTCCTCTTTTTGCTAAATTTCTACAGAAGTACCAGCCAACTGTTGAAAAAGATCTTTTACTTAAAGGGCTACAACAATATATTGCTCATTATCCTAAAGACTAAAATACAGAACAAAATAAAAGGCGCTCTAAGCGCCTTTTATTTTATGGTTTTATTTCTTTTGGTCATTGTTACCAAACAGTGGTCCCATACCGCCACCACCGCCAAATTGTTTTTGCATATTGCCTAATGAACGCATCATTTTGCTCATACCAGATGGATTCGCAAACTTCTTCATCATTTTAGCCATTTGAGCTTGTTGCTTAATGAGCTTATTCACTTCAGCAACATCCATACCACAACCTGCCGCAATACGTTTTTTACGACTTGGGTTCATCAGGTCTGGGTTACGGCGTTCTTTAACAGTCATCGATTGGATAATTGCTTCCATTTTTTTGACTTGTTTTTCAGGATTCGCTTGCTCAATCGCTTGCTGGATTCCTGCACCGCTCATGCCAGGCAACTTGTCTAAGAAGCCCATCATGCCGCCCATTTTTTTCATTTGCTCAAATTGCATCAGCATATCTTCAAAGTTGAAGCTACCGCCTTTTTGCAATTTTTTCGCCATTTTTTCGGCTTTTTCTTTGTCGATTTTACGTTCAACTTCTTCGACTAAAGAAAGTACGTCACCCATACCTAAAATACGTTGAGCAACACGATCCGGATGGAATGGCTCTAAGGCATCAAGCTTTTCGCCCATACCCAAGAACTTGATTGGCTTACCAGTAATCGCACGTACAGAAAGTGCCGCACCACCACGCGCATCACCATCAGTTTTAGTAAGAATCACACCTGTAAGTGCTAATGCATCATTAAAGGCTTTAGCAGTATTTGCAGCATCCTGACCTGTCATAGCATCAACCACGAACAGAGTTTCAGTCGGCTTAACTGCTGCATGCAATTCTTTAATTTCGTCCATCATGTCTTCATCGACATGTAAACGACCTGCTGTATCGACAATCAACACATCGGCAAACTGGATTTTTGCCTGTTCAATTGCACGGTTAACGATATCAATAGGCTTTTCAGAAGGATCTGAAGGAATAAAGCCTGCACCAACTTCTGCTGATACAGTTTCTAACTGTTTAATTGCTGCCGGACGATAAACGTCGGCAGAAACGGTCATTACTTTTTTCTTTTGACGTTCTTTTAAGAAACGTGCCAGCTTGGCAGCAGTTGTAGTTTTACCTGCACCTTGTAAACCAGCAAGCAATACAACCACTGGAGGCTTAGCACTTAAATCCAGTGTTTCATTGGCCTCACCCATCATCTTGGTGAGTTCGTCATAGACAATTTTTACAAATGCCTGGCCTGGAGATAACTGGGTCATCACTTCTTGGCCCAATGCCTCTTCCTTAACTTTCGCGATAAATTCACGAGTTACAGGTAACGCGACATCGGCTTCAAGAAGAGCCATACGTACTTCACGTAAGGTATCTTTAATATTGTCTTCGGTCAGCTGCCCTGAGCCAGTAACATTTCTTAAACTCTGCGTGAGTCGTTCTGTTAAGGTATCAAACATTGCAAAATCCGCTTAAAATGGCTAGTTGCAAAAAAATCTTTCTCGAAATAGAAAATTTATGCATAGAATGCTATAGGATACTTTAGTTCGCAGCGAATTTATATCTTATCTAGATGAATTAATCCTGAAAAAGGTTTGACATGATTAGCCTCCCCTTGGTTTACACAATTTTGGCACTCATCGCATATACCACTTCTTTCTGGTATCTGTTCATACGTTTAATGTCAAAACGTGAACCAAACCCATGGTTATTTGCTCTTGTTACGACCTTGGCACTGCTACTGCACGGCACAGTTTTATGTCATGCAATGCTCACGCCTTTAGGAATTAACTATGATGTTTTTAATCTAGTCTCTTTTACATCGTGGCTTATGTTGTTGTTAAGTTTAATTTTTAGTACTTTTCGTCCGATTGTACCTTTAAACTTATTAGGCATTCCTGTAGCAGCCATTGGTCTTATTTTAGGTTTTGCATTTAGTAAACCAAATCAGTTTATTGAGCAGCACTCATTAGGCTTAGATACGCATATTATTCTTTCACTTTCGGCCTATGCGGTTCTACTCATGGCAACCATACATGCAATCTTGATATGGTTCCAAAACCGTGAACTCAAAAAGAAACAAAAAAAACGCTTCTGGGTCAATTTACTCCCGCCCATTCAGGCCATGGAGTCCTTGTTATTTGATTTAATTATTACCGGTTTTATTTTATTAACCATTGCTCTGGCGTTTGGTTTCTTAACTGTTGATAGTTTCTTTGCTCAGCATCTCGCTCATAAAACCGTATTTAGTATTATTTCATGGATTATTTATGGCTCATTACTCATTGGCCATTACAAACTCGGCTGGCGCGGTCAAAAAGCGATTCGTTTTACCCTAATTGGTTTTGCATTATTAGCGATCGGCTTTATTGGCAGTAAATTTGTGCTTGAGATGATATTAGGCCGATAAAACAATTAAAATTTCAGCACTACTAGACAGCGTTATACATATCCCGTATAACGCTGTTTTTGTTTTAATCAGGTGACTCAGACTGTGAAACTCATACTCGCTCCAATGGAAGGTTTAACTGACCCGATCATGCGGGATACACTCACATCTGTTGGTCATTTCGACTGGTGTGTAACCGAGTTTATTCGCGTTACAGACAGTATTTTGCCAGACCATATTTACTATAGTTTTTGTCCTGAGTTAAAGAACGACGGTAAAACAGCTGCGGGAACGCCTGTGCATGTTCAGTTCTTAGGGAATAATCCAGATATGCTGGCAGCAAATGCTGCAAAAGTGGTTGAACTAGGTGCTCCTGCAATCGACCTTAATTTTGGTTGCCCTGCAAAAACAGTCAATCGTCATAGAGGTGGATCCGTACTTCTAGATGAACCAGACGTGGTACATATACTCATTAAAGCAGTCCGCGATGCGGTACCAGCGCATATTCCTGTTTCAGCAAAAATGCGTCTGGGTTATCTCGATGAAAACCACACCATGGAAAATGCCCATGCGGTCGAAGATGCTGGCGCAAGCTGGTTAACAGTACATGCGCGAACGAAAGCAGATGGCTATACGCCTCCTGCCTACTGGGAAAAAATTCTACCGATTAAAGAAGCTTTAAAAATTAATGTCATTGCTAACGGCGAAATCTGGACCAATGCCGATGCAAAAGCCTGCCAACAGCAATCTGGTTGTGAAGATTTAATGATTGGTCGCGGTGCTGTGACGACTCCCGACTTAACGCAGTGCATTCGTAATAATATGGATGAGGCATTATTTAGTTGGGAACAACTCGTTGACTTACAAATCCGTTTTTTAAATGGTCAAGCCAAAACAGAAATTGGTATGGTTGGTCGTTATAAGCAATGGCTAGGTATGATGACCAAAGCCTACCCTCAAGCCAAAGAATTATGGGACCAAGTTAAACGCATTAAAGCTTTAGATGAAATTGTTCAAAAGTTACAACAAACCAGTTCATCACATCGTTAAACAATTAAAATTTATAAAAGAGGGTGGTTGTTTATACAACTACCCTCTTTTTTATTTCAGGTTAAGTAATTAGTTTTAAAAACCGCTTACTTTCATTTTAAAGTCGGTTACCGAAGCACCTGTAACTCCAAAACTCCCCATCGACCCATTAGGTAAATTATTAAACGTTGTTGGACTTTGTATTCCTGCATTTCCTAAAGTTATATTGTTAAGCGATGCATCAAATTTACTCGAGACACCTGTATTGCCAAAAGTAAGCCCTGTTGGGTCAACTCCAGCATAAAACCCATCAAGAACAAACCCTGTAGATGAATTTGTTCCTGCAAATTTAAATCCAAAATTCGCACCGGTATTATCAGACACTAACGTAATTGGACAACCAGATGCAGCAGAACAAATCGATTGAATAGCTCCACCAAATTTGACCATGACAGACTGGGCAGCATGACCCAATTGAATGTTTAAACGGGGCTTATTGGTCTGTACAAAGTTAATATCCAAATTTCCGGTAGAGCGAATAAGTTCTTTCACTCCTGTATTTACCGTGGTTCCCGAGCTAAAAATTGATTTGGGTGCATAACTAGTCACCGCATAATCCGAAGGACTAGAAACTGATGTATTAGGCGCTAAATAAACTGAAAATGGTGTAAGCCGAATACCATTGACGTCACTTCCCATTGTGACAGCCAAGTTCACAAAAGGCTTACCTGCACCTGCATCGGTATCTATAGCAATATTGAAAGACGGATTGGTCGATACAGCTGCTTTAATAAATTCTATACTTGGAACAGGATTAGTAGAGTTCCCCGCAATGACGAGACCAGCTTTGCTGTTGTAAGACGTAGACGCAATACCATTGGTATCAATCAAGGCGACTTGATTAAATTTAACTTTATCGGCCTGAATGCCTAGCGTTAAACCATTTTGACCCGTCGTTGCTGAAAGACTTTGGTCGTCTAAAGGCTGCATCGCAAAAACACTTGAACTACTGGCAAATAATAACCAGCAGGCTATATTTTTATTTTTCATGTTGCTCTAATCCTTAAGAGACAAACGTTTATTATTTGTTCAGATTATCAGAATAATAGATGAGTACAAAACAATTATCCCTATAACCCGACGAATGCAAATCCAATCACATTCAAAAATTAAATTTTAAAAAAGTGGCGATATCACTACTTTTATTTATTAGTTAAAAGCACCATTTCTCGGCACAATGCTAAAGTTACTATTTAAACGTCCACCAGTAATAGCAAGTTCACCTAAACGTGCGCCCGCCCCTGTTGAAGGTGGATAGAAATTAATATCTTTAACACGTAAAGCACCATCAATGTTCTTATCAGGGTTAAAGTACACTGCGGTATTTACACCCACTTTGCCTAGTCCGCTCGCACTGTCTTTTCCAACAACTAATGCTGTGTTGAACCCAAGCTTTCCAGTCATGTTCTCCAGACCAATTGCAGAGCCATCAATCGGGTCACTAATTTGAACTGAGTTTCCGGTTGCTGTGGCAGGCATTGTAAAATCACCCAAAACAGTGAGCGCACTACCATCCGCAATTGAACTGTTTGGCACTATTGATAAATTAAGATCTCCGCCTAAACGCAGCTTTAAACCAAATAAAACATCGTTATTTCGAGCAAAGTTATCAATTGGTGAGGTACAAGATCCTGTTGCTGGACAAGATTTATATTTAGCCCCCGGTAAATAACCCGCTGCAATTTCAGTTGATAAGGCAAGTAACATATCTTTTAAACCGATATTTAAACTGCCATTTTCTAAACCGATAGTCCCATTACCTTTTAAGAACATATCGATATTACGTAAGCCCATATAGTAGTCGGTAGGATTACCCGCATTATTGGCATTTGGAGAACCATCAATTAATAAAATTGAAGTTGTTTTTGTACCGCCTGAGTCACGTCCTGTTGTGCCAACAGCAACACCAAATCCTAAACGCGAAGTCGTTCCCGAGGTACCTACAGCATTCTGAACAGGTCTACCATTAGCATCTTTTGTATAGTAAAAAGCGCTATTCGCAGGTGCATCTACCCCATAAACTGCGGCATTAGCATTTAAATTATAAAAAGGTAACGCCAAGCCCCATTGATTACTTAAGCCATTATCTGCAAATTGATTAGCTGCAGCGACATTTGCACTGGTAGTAAAGCGACCACGTCTAGAAAATGCCTGAAACTCTGCTCCACGCATCGCAAGAATTAGACTAAATGGATTAGTCACCGTATCCCGGTGAATATTATGTTGATAATCGGCAGCGGTTGTTAAAGTGCCAGATCCTAAACGAATTGCATTTAACGTTGCGTTATTCGGCATTAATAAGGTTTTTGTATCAGCAAGATTTAAATAAATATTTCCGCTATCAAAGTAACCACGTGTAGCTGAGTTCAGCCCAGTTAAATTACCAAACTCAAAACCATAAGCATTCAACCCTGCCCCACCAATTTCTAAAGTCGTGGCTTTGCCATCGGCGCCTAGCATAGAATCGTTATCTTTAGTGAACTCACCTTTCATACGAAAGGCAATTCCAGTATTACCCAAAATACTATTACTTGAGGTGGTGCCTGAGGCAGTATTTGCTGTACCTAAGGTTGCCGTGTCCGAAGAGCCATCCATACCACGGACTTGTAAATAACTATTTACCATACGTCCGCTTGCACCTACACGAATTAAACCTTTTGAATTTTGCGGTGTATTCGTAGCATCTAACCCATAAGGATTGGTTTTATCTACATTAGAACTGAGCATTACTTCAATGTTCAGACCTGAATTAGTCACTTTGCCATTGCTATCAACATAAGTACCTGCCGTTAAACCCGAAGCTGAGTCTGCTACCCGATTAAAGTCGACATAGCCATATGTACTATTTGGTGTTTGTCCAATAGCGGCCACATTTGACCCAGTATTAGTTTGTAAAACTAAGCCACGGATAGGGTCAATAAACATGACACCTTTACCCACAAAATTAAAGTTAAAATTCTTTAAAATTAGTTGGTTGAGTTGACTACGAGCATCTAACTGTCCTAAATAAATATTTGCGTTATTTATACCCAATGTCATATTTGACTGGCTATTTGGAGTAAACAGGCCATCTTGAGTAGTCAATGCTAGATTTAAAGGTGATGTTGTTTGAATAGCCAACTGCCCTAACGTAGGTGAGCATGTAGCAGAACTATTACAAACTTTAACGCTATTTACCGTAATGAGGGATGGACTACTTTGCATAGAAAAATCAACACCAGCTTTACCTGTAGTCGTATTACTCCCCACATCTAAACGGTAGTTCGTTCCTAAAGCTTGTGTAGAGGCATTACTTTTTTGTATTTTTACACCGCTCGCTTGAGCTCTTAAAACCTGATCAGCACTTGTTGGCGTGCCCGCATGATCATCCCAATAAGCAGTATCAACATTAATTTCGTTGAAAGTCGTTTGAATTGAGATCCCATCTTGACCATTGACTGCACTCAAATCGGCATCGGTTAACGCTTCTAAAGCAAAAACTTGTCCACTCACTAACAACATGCTGGCTGTTAATGTATTTAAAATAAACTTTGAGCCGTGACTTTCTTTATTTTTGTTCATCACTTCAGTTCCTTTGAAATCTACATTAACCGTTAACAACGGGGATGGCTACCATCACAGCTAAACACCATGACTTTTCCTTGAATAGCCAAGTTGCCGTTCATCATTAAACCCATAAAACCTGTTTCACGTCCATAGTCATAGGCTGAAGGCGTTGCTGTGGCCACTTGCTGAGTCGCACTGTTTGCAGTTGCAGCATACGTTGGTTTTTTGAAATATGCATAATCATACATATTCGTACTCGAGCCTTGGGTCGTTGTTGAACTTGTAAAGTTATCTTGCTCAATGGATAAAGCATTAAAACCAAAATTACGAATTAAAATTGGTTGTGCAGCACTAAAACTTAGTTGAATAGCAGGTTTTATAATTTCGGTATTGGTTTTATCGAGATACTTCAAATCAGCACCATCCAAACCCATTTTTTGGATGTTTAAAGTTCCTTGTACACCTTTAAACACCAACCAAAGCTTATTACCACTATCACTATTTTCAGCCCAACCACTTGGTTTAGTCGCGTCTGCTTGCACAAAGCGTTTATTAATTGCTAAACCAATGTGGCAGAACTCTACGTTTTCACAAACGCCGCCACTACCATTATCAAATATACCGTTACTGGTCTGGTTTAAATTAAGCATTAAAGACAAATCAGCACCAGCTTGACCATTAATCGCCTGTAAAGCGTCGTTGTCCAAAGTTTGTAATTCTGCATGACTCGCAGTTGCACAAAGAGTAAGGAGTAAAGCAGTTATTTTTTTCATCGCATTATTCTCCTCTTATAGACCCTTTGTGGTGAGTTTTAAATGCTGAATGAGCAAGCCATCCACCACAGCAGAACCTAAATTGTTCAGAGGAGTAATGTTATTTAATGCAGGTGCCTGATTGGCAGTTGGAATCACATAGCCTGTGGTACCGTTACTACTACCAATTAAATCGTTGACCACAGCATTTCTTGATGTGAGCCATGGAATAGAAGAGTTACTCCAGTCACGGTTTGAAACCGTTCCATACATTGGAGTTGAACCTGATGTACTCGTACATCCTAATGCACCAGAACACTTCGCTGCGTCAGCTGGTTTAGCTGTTGGATTTGTAATCACCCAAGAGCCTGTACCTTGGTTATATTCCCACTGATATAAATACCCGACAGTGGTATAACCACAGTTGGAATTAAATAAACCACAACTATAGGTTTGATTCCATGTTTGAGTATTTTGCTCTCTTTGTTTAAAACGTACTTCTGTCATGGTAGCAGATGTAGTACCAGACACAGAGTTAGTCAATGACACTAAACTACCAGCTGAAGTTCCAGAAACTTGTGTTCCAGTTGAAATTAAACGACCAAAGGAAACTCCAATTGCGCCTTCACTTGTGTTTGCTAACAAGGTTTTCCCATTATCAGGGCTATAAACTGTCCCAATTGCAATACTACTGTGTGTTGGATTAGCACATGAGTAAACGTTACAGGTAGATCCTTTGTAAGTAGCATCAGCACCCGTGTAATCGGTATAAATCTGCTTATATATTTCTGGCTTATTGGCAATTCGTGCAATTTCTATACTAAAATTTTTACCATCAGAACCCAAAATAAGGGGTTGATATAAATTACCTAACACTAAGTTAATATTGGGATTATATAGATATAAGCCTTCAGTATCTGCAAATTTCGGTGCTATAGCACCTGTCGAATCCAACGCTGGCGTATATAAGTTATTTGATGCATTCGGAGAGTCAGAGGTTTCACGAGTACTCAATCGTAAAACTTTACTGGTATCGTTAAAGGCACTTCGTGTCTTACTTGATGTTTTTGTATCTGTTCTTGTGCGATTTTCTACATAATAACGACAGCCACGTGATGTACTAAAACTTCCTGTACTGCTATTACCACAGTCGCCACTACTGCTTGTACTTAAAGTCGAATTTGCCCCAGCATGTACTGTTTGCCAACCATTATTCGCACTCGTTGCATAGGTTTGGGTTTGACTCGTAACATTTTCAGTCACAATACTTGTGTCTTTACTATCACCTGTATTTAAGCGAACTAAGCCAGACATCCCCAAGGTATTGTTATAAAAAGGACTCATTCCACCAACAGAGGTTGCGCCACCTAGTGTTTGGAACATGCTAATCTGGCTGCCATTGAGACTAAAGCCATTTAGAATTCCTTGTAACCGTAAACGGTTCGCACGACTTGTATCAATACTGGTACCAATTAATCCATTACTATCGCCATATTGGAATTGTGCTAAAGAACCATTTGTCGTTGCCACAATATTAGGATTCCGTACAAATGCATCCGCCCATAAACCTAATTTTAAATTATATGCGTCTGCACCCTCTGCACCATCAATAGTAGGTTGATATAAAGGAGCCTCTAAAGATAAATAGGTAACAGGATACCCCCCACTATCTGTAGTACTAAAGTTAGGAATATTGTTGACAGTTTTTACTTTAAATACCCAAGGGTTCGCACCTGTTCCCCAGCTTGAAATCGCTGCTGCTGTTGCAGTATTGGCAATACGTGAGTTTGCATCACCGTCCGATTTGGAAAGTGCTAAACCATAAAGAAAGATATCCGCTTTCCCGACTGCTTTATCCTCGGGCCCAACAGAGCCATTACCACTAGTATCAGCGGCTGCGACACTTAAAGGGCCTACAGGTACATAGTTAATATAACCAGTATCTTTACTACGGTCGGTAATAATTTGATTTACAGATTCATTGGGACCAGCACCACGGAATACCATAAATGCATTTTGGGGTAATATTGCGATCCCCTCACCCGTAGTTTCACTTAAACCAGCATCAGAAAGTTCTTCAAGAGCAAAACTCGATTGACTTAAACAAAGTCCAATTAAACTTGCTAAAACGGTTTTTTGAAAACTGACCGTATAATTAAGTGTAGTCATCGTGACCTTCCTGTTTTATACGATGCCGCGCACCATATTTCTTTTTCTTTAACAGTCCTTAATGTGTGATGAAATCACTTCCTTTTCCATCTCACAAGGGGCAAACTTTAAAAAAAATTGCCAACCTTTCCACATTTCTATTATGCTGAATATTTATTCAAATGCAAAATTAAATCAGCAAAAATGCATTTTTCCGATGAATGAAAAATGGTTAAAACAAACAACTTAATTAGCAGAATTTTAAAGAACCATAACAGTTAGCTGAGAAATTTTGCTTTTGTAAAACCACATTAGTTAAGCTCATAGAAGCTGGGGTTTTTCCTGCTAAATCAACATTTCCAATTGGAAGATTACCTAAAAGTAAGCAATTGTACGCAAGTGCTCCACATGGAACAGGATTACTATTTAGATATGAGCTGACTTGTCCTAAAGCATCATTAATAGTAGCTAGAGCAATATCCACACTTCCTGTAGGAGTAATTTGACCAATATCAATCGGGTTTGTAAGCTCTAACCACCATCCTGTTTGAGCGGTGGACGCAGCCTCAGGCCACAGAATATTCACCCCCTGCACAGATAAATAACCAGCAGATCCATTTAATTGCGCAGCATGGAAATAGCCCAGGCTTTGTTTAATAGCTACATTTACATCTAAATTATTTACTGTCCCGGTTACATTACCTGAAATCGCAACGGGAAGACCTAGTACTGAAGCAGTTGCATCTAAAGTGCCCGTAACTGCAATTCCTCCAACCCTTGCAGTCGCATTTAAATTAGCTGTATTAATACGTTTACCCGTAATAACTTGTTGCCCCATAGATAGAGTTCCAGTACCACTACCCAAGTTTAAATTATACGAATTGGAGGTAAACGGAACTGTATATACATTACCGAGAACTTGCGCTCGTCCTGTAATTGCTGTTCCTGTCTCATCTTGAGTAATCCCATAGTATGGATTGGTAGTTACCGTCCCACCCGTTGGTTTAGTTACCATATATCCACTCAAAGAGTTAATACCACTCGCCGCATCGCCATTTTGTAAACCAAAAGTAAGTAGGCCAGAAAGAGATTTCGCACTTAATCGGAAACCTTGTATTTCACGTGTAGAAGCTGAATTTGGGTTTTTAACCGCGAACTCTAAAAATGGGTTTGTAATAACGGCGGAAGATGCAGCTCGTTCCGCACTGGTACTATCGACAGTACCACCACTTAGGCTCAAATAATCGATATCAATATCACAAGCCCCTGCTCCATTGACACCACCACAACCTAATTGTAATTTTTTAATATTGGCATTCAGTTCTAACTGGGCATCTAGGGCAAGTCGATAAAAGCCCATATTTCCGTTAGTACTTGAGTTACTTGCAGCATCGGTAGGTGCGATATAAGACATACTCATCAAGGCTTGGCCACGAGTAGCTGACAACTCAGCATCTGACATTGGAACTAAGGTAGAACCAGCATAAGCTGAAGAAAAGCATAAACTTCCAAGCGCTAGAATAGCTAAATGAAGAGACTTAAACTGTCGCATGACCGACCTCCGTATCCTTGGGGGCATAATCTAATTTAATTTCTTTTTATTTGGCTTCCTTTCTTTAATCTAATCTTAAATTGAATAAAACAAAGAAATGCCTATAGCTGATTTTTATGATTTAAGTCCATTTAAATTGTGTGATACAACTCAAAGAAACAAATCAATTATTGATCATTTTATATCATTTTTTACAAAAGAAAACGTTCATTTATAAATATTCCGATGAATGCCACTTTCTTTATTTTTCAACAAAAATGGGCCACTTCAAGTGACCCATTTTTTAGAATTTAATCTACGTTAGAATAACTTAGGTTTTAGGAAGTGTAACACCAGTTTGTCCTTGGTATTTACCACCACGGTCTTTATAAGATGTTTCACAAACTTCATCGCTTTCAAAGAACAACATTTGTGCAACACCTTCACCAGCATAAATACGTGCAGGTAAGTTCGTCGTATTTGAAAACTCTAAAGTAACGTGACCTTCCCACTCTGGTTCCAAAGGCGTCACATTTACAATAATTCCGCAACGTGCATAAGTTGATTTACCCAAGCATACAGTTAAAACATTACGTGGAATGCGGAAATATTCAATTGTGCGCGCCAAGGCAAATGAGTTTGGCGGAATAATACAAACGTCAGACTCAATATCGATAAAACTTTTTTCATCGAAATTTTTCGGATCAACAATTGCAGAATGTACGTTGGTGAAAACTTTAAATTCACGTGCACAGCGTACGTCATAACCATAGCTAGAGACCCCGTACGAAATCAATTTTTCGCCATTCTTATCAAAACGGACTTGATTCTCTGCATAAGGTTCAATCATGCCGTGTTTTTCGCTCATTTCGCGAATCCAACGATCAGACTTAATAGCCATGTATTTTCTATCCAAAAGGTAATTTCATTGATTGCGACGTACTTTAACGTAAAAAAGCAATTATGAAAACAATGGTGGCTACTCTTCGTGACAAGAATAGCCCAGCAAGACTTTTAAAGGTTTAATAAAGCAGAGTAGCTAATCGGAATTGAGAAGCTGACCAAAACCAGCGAAGCTGTTTTTTGTAAATTCGTCTGATTTAACCAACTTACTTTATTAGCTGCCAAGATTGATCCTAAAAAAATCCAAAATAAAGCAATCGGTGTAATTAAAGCCAAATAAGCCAGCATATGAATGAGATAAATATGAAAATCAGTCCATGCTGTAACAGGAAAAATTGCAGAAGCAAAAAGTAATGCTTTAGGGTTCAATAGAGTTGCACAAAACAATTCACGTGGTCGAATAGTTGGCTGATCTAACTCAAATTGTTGATTTGCTGTGTGCCATAACTTAATCGCTAAAAAAATAATGTAACAAGCACTTAGCAATTTAAGCATAGGAGGTAAGAAAGGAAGTGTTGCAGAAACTTTCCCGATTAACATGCCCCAAGCGGAAATCGAAATAATATATCCAAGAACTTCTGCTGGAATTAACTTAGCAGACTTCCTAAAACCAACTTGTACACCAGATGATGCCAGTAAAGTATTGGTTGGGCCTGGGGTAAGTAAAATTGTGGCAACTAAGCCAATAAAAAAAGCCATGAAATCATTGAATGACCTCACAATGTAGTCATCTCAGATTAATAGATATCTTTTATGAAGGCAAAATCTAATTGTAAGACGATTTTTTAAAACACTAACACGGTAAAAGTAAATATTATTATTAAACAAATAGATACAAAAAAGTAAAGAAACTTAAGCTAAAAAACTTTAGAGTCAGTTGTCGAGCTTTGCGTGCCAAATTGTATTAAGTAATATAAGTATTTTTATTTTAAATCTATTTTTAAGTTGAAAAGATCTATAATGAATTATTACAGCAGTAAGTTTAATTTTTAAGCTTTTAATAAGTTTCAATTAATATATTGTTTTTTTGTGTTTATATGAGTCACCAGACTCTACTATTCTATGATTATGGCAAAGCAATTTTTTCAGTCTTGGCTTCCTTCTCCAGAGAAAGTTTCAAATATGAAATTTTTAAGAATTTTTGGGCAAAAAACCCTTAATCCAGTGCTTTGGTATGTCAACCGTAAATCGATTACAAGAGCGGTTTTTGTAGGAACATTTTTTGGTTTACTGCCTATTCCATTTCATAGCGTTTTTATTGTGATGGCCGTATTGCTGTTTGAGGTGAATTTACCCATCAGCCTAATGCTTGCTTGGCTTAGTAACCCTCTCACATTAGTTCCTATTTTATATGTTGGATTCTGGTTTGGTTCACATATTTATCATGTACATATGATCAATAAAAAGATGCTCCTAGGCGTACTTCATCAGATTTCTAGATGGATTACTCATTTGGGTCATGGTCATATAGATTTCAGCCTCGCTAAAATTTTAATGACCGGGCTTATAGTTGAAGCTTTTGTCTTTGCAATCATACTGTACATAGTGACTGAAGTTTTCTGGCGTTGGATGGTCATCCGAAATTGGAAAAGTAGACCTGGTCATAAAAGACAAGAAGATGCCCTATAAGAACCCATCTTCTTGCCTATAGTTAAATTATTATTTTGGTAGTTTAGATTTCATATATTCTTCTGCCACATTAAGCACATAGTCTTGGCAAGCCTCTCCTGTACCAGGATCATACGCTCCATTATTAGTAATATTATTAGATAAAATCCGAATTCCTAAGAAAGGAACATTAAACTGACTTGCGATTTGTGCAACAGATGCTGCTTCCATTTCCTCAACAGAAGTACCATAACGCTGATGGAAAAATTGAATTCGGTCAAGCTCATTATTCCACACATCTGCCGAGCCAATCGTTCCTTCGACTACCTCACCTTTATCATAACGGACTTTATGCGCCGCCATTAATAGCTCTTGATCACCTTCAAATTTGCGTATTGCGATCGGTTCTGGGTCAGATTCATCTGTTGGCAAAACATCAAAGGCCTCAACCCATGTAAGTGAGTTTGAACCGCCACCTAATGGCTGTTTAGGCGTTCTAAACGCACCAATATTGGTTGCATATTTTCCTAAAACAATGTCATAAACGTGTAAATCTGGGTCATGACCACCTGCCGTCCCCTGATTAATAATTGCAATCGGCTTATAGCGCTCAATGGCCAAAGCTGTTGCAGCAGCAGAGTTACTCATGCCCATGCGTGTTTTAGAAATCACCATTGGGTAACCATTGTAAGTTCCTTTCCAGAATGTCCACCCCCCTACTGTTTCAACAGTCACATTCTGCAATTTAGAAGCCATCTGTTTTGACTCTACAGGTAAGGCGCCTTGAATAATAATCGGCTGTAATTTCTGTTTTTGTTCTTCAACTGGCGTTGTTTGGGACACTGTTGAATGATCGTCGTTGCATCCAACCAAAAATAAAGCGCTACATAAACTGATAACGCCAAAAGTATATTTAAATTGCATTTCTCACCTATTTCTTTTTAAAAGCGTAAAGTAGCAATCTATATGCCAATTTCAAGTTCAGCTTTGTTATTTAGATTCAGTAATTTAATTTTTTCTTTTAACCCACCAATAAAAAACCCAGCTTAAAGCTGGGTCAGTTGAATCAAAAGATTCGTTTATCATCACGCATGCGTTGAGGAATTTTTTCAATTTGTTGCCACACAGCTTTCGCAATATCAATGTAGCTATCAGCTGCGTCATCCATTGCTATAACACTTGGTTTACCCTCATCAGCATGTTCACGTATTTGAGCATTTAAAGGCAAACGACCCAATAATGGAATATGGTATTGCTCGGAAAGCTTATCACCACCACCAATGCCGAAAATTTGTTCTTCATGTCCACAATTCGAGCAAATATGAGTCGACATATTTTCAACTACACCCAATACAGGTATGCCAACTTTATTAAACAGTTCAATTCCTTTGGTCGCATCCAGTAAAGCAACATTTTGCGGTGTAGTAACAATAATTGACCCTGTAACCGGAATACGCTGTGCAAGCGTAAGTTGAATATCACCGGTACCCGGCGGCATATCAATCATGAGTACATCTAAATCTGGCCAAAGTGTTTGGTTAAACAATTGCATTAAAGCACCGGTTGCTTTTGGTCCACGCCATGCAACAGGAGTATTGTTGTCGCCTGTTAAATGTCCAATAGAAAGCACAGCCATACCATATGCCTCCAAAGGTACAAAATTTTCACTTTCAATAAGAGGTGTTTTGCCTGCATTACCCAGCATGGTTGGAATACTTGGGCCATAGATATCGGCATCTAATACCCCAACCTTAAGCCCCATTTTCTGTAAGGCAAGTGCTAAATTGACAGTAGTTGTTGACTTACCAACTCCACCTTTCCCCGATGAAACTAAAATGACGTTTTTAATCCGAGGATGAAGTGGAACATCTCTTTGTTGTGGAGCAGCTTTTTGAATCGGAGGATTGTTTGGATCTGGCTCAGATTTAGGTGAGGCATCAAGCACAGGAGGTAAGTTCGCACTTTCTTTAGGCGCTTTAGATGAGCAGCCTTGGCCTGAACTTTCTTGAGCAGGACGTTTTTGTTGAACTACATGTAAGTTAAGTTCTTCAATACCACACTTTTGCAAAGCTCCAGCCAAATCATCATGAATTTGTTGCAAATACTCTTTTTCATCTGGAAAGGTATTAATAGTGAGTTGTAAAACTCGGCCTTGTACCTGAAGCTGACTAATGCGCTCTTTTAAGGCATCTTTTGAATGAGGTAGTAAATAGTTTTGGAGTACGGTTTGGATTTCATCTTCTTTCACTTCTTGTGCGGGTGAAAAAACGGATTTTAATGAAGAAAGCCAAGACATATTGTTTACTCCAAAAACAGATCATTACAGCTTGTTGGAGCTAGTGTAACAGTATTGATCCGCACTCGCTCAACTCGAAATGAATAATTGCTAATTTTAAAGCCTCATCATTTGAGTGAGGAGCACGAATTTTTGTTTAAATCAGCTTATTCAGCAGAATCGTGATTTTTCAATTTATTGAGTTTATCTGTTGCCGTTTTCTTCAATTCATCAAACTTTGCAGTTGCTTGAGTTTTTAACTCATCTAATTTTGATGCAGCCTCTTCCTTTAATTCTGCTGCTTTTGCTTTAGCATCATCAAGTTTATGAGCTGCTTCAGTTCGCAGGTGATCAAATTTGTCTTGCAGACTATGCTGAGCATCATCAAGTTTGCTCTTCAAATCACTGGCTTTCTCTTCCACTGCTTCTTTTGCAGCCGCCTGTTTCTCTTTTAAATTATCCTTCAAATCATCTAAGGCTTTTTCACCTTGGGCTTTTGCATCTGCTGCTTTTACCTTTAGTTCATCTACTTTATCTTCAACAGCTTCTTTACCAGCAGCCTGTTTCTCTTTTACATTTTCTTTTAAATCTTCCAAGGCTTTTTCACCTTGCGCTTTTGCATCTGCTGCTTTTGTTTTCAATTCATCTACTTTATCTTCAACTGCTTCTTTGCCAGCAGCTTGTTTCTCTTTTACATTTTCTTTTAAATCGTCCAAAGCTTTTTCACCTTGTACTTTTGCATCAGCCGCTTTTGCCTTTAATTCATCTAATTTATTTTCAGTAGTCATCGTTGTTATCCTCATCGTTAATTAAAAAAATTACCTGAATAAGTTATTAGTTATACATCGTTATGGCTTGTTTTTTGACCGTAACTGCAATTTGAAACAAAGACAATACAGGAAGATTCAAATATTTTTTGATTTGTTTATCTGTTCTAAAGAGAAATCCTTTCTGGCTTTAGGCCCATTTCTGTAGCTACCTCTTCTCTTTAGACAAAGATTATTAATCTTTGCTTATCTCCCTGCATCAGTTAAAATCTTCCACCTTATAAATACGAATGAGAGAATGAGATCCGTGCGTAAAATTTTAGTCACCAATGCCCTCCCTTATGCCAATGGTCCAATTCATATGGGTCATTTACTCGGTTATATCCAGGCAGATATCTGGGTTCGTGCCATGCGGGCAATGGGTCATGACGTGACTTATGTATGTGCGGATGATGCTCACGGTACAGCGATTATGCTACGTGCCGAAGCAAATGGTATTAGCCCAGAAGAGCAAATTGCGAATGTTCAAAAAGAGCACATTCGTGATTTTGACGGTTTTGGCGTACATTTCGATCATTATGATTCAACTCATAGTGATGCAAACAAAGCTCGTTCAACAGATATCTATATTAAAAACCGTGAAGCTGGAAATATTGCAGTTCGCCCTGTAACTCAATTATTTGATCCAGAAAAAGGTATGTTCTTGTCTGACCGTTTCATTAAAGGCACATGCCCGAAATGTAAATCAGAAGATCAATACGGCGACTCATGTGAAGTGTGTGGTACAACTTATAACGCAACCGAATTACTTAACCCGCGTTCGACTTTAAGTGGTGCAACACCTGTTGAAAAATCATCAGATCACTATTTCTTTAAACTACCAAACTTCTCTGAATATTTACAGAAATGGACGCGTGATGAAGGTCGTTTGCCTCTTTCAATTGCCAATAAATTAGACGAATGGTTTGAAGCGGGTTTAGCAGACTGGGACATTTCTCGTGATGCACCATATTTTGGCTTTGAAATTCCAGACGCCCCAAATAAATATTTCTATGTATGGGTAGATGCTCCAATCGGCTATATGTCTAGTTTTGAAAACTATATTAAAACTAAACGTCCAGATTTAAACTTTGATGATTTCTGGAAAAAAGATAGTCAAAATGAGGTTTACCATTTTATTGGTAAAGATATTGTTTACTTCCATGCTTTATTCTGGCCTGCAATGCTTGAAGGTGCGAACTATCGCACTCCAACAGGCTTGTTCGTAAATGGTTTCTTGACTGTAAATGGACAAAAAATGTCTAAGTCTCGCGGTACTTTCATTAAGGCCGAGACGTATTTACAGCATTTAAACCCAGAGTATTTACGTTACTACTTCGCTTCTAAACTTTCAGATAAAGTTGAAGACTCTGACTTGAACCTTGATGACTTTGTTCAGAAAGTAAATTCAGATCTAGTTGGTAAAGTCGTCAATATTGCAAGTCGCTGTGCGAAGTTCATTAATAGTAGCTTTAACAATACGCTATCAAGTACATGTGCTGAATCTGAGTTAGTACAAAGCTTTATTGATGCCGGTGATTCAATTGCTAAAGCATATGAAGCACGTGAATTCTCTACAGCCATTCGTGAAATTATGGCGCTTGCTGACCGCGCAAACCAATATATTGATGAGAAAAAGCCTTGGGCTCTTGCTAAACAAGAAGATCAAGAACAACAAGTTCTTGATGTCTGCTCTGTTGGTATCAACTTATTCCGTCAACTCGCAGTGTACTTGGCGCCAGTTCTTCCAACCTTGGCGAAGCAAGTTCAAGATTTCTTAAAACTTGAAAGCTTCGATTTCGAGTCACGCAAACAAATTCTTGTAAGCCATGAAATTGCGCAGTTCCAGCCACTTATGCAGCGTGTTGATCCAAAAGCTGTTGCAGCAATGGTTGATGCTTCGAAAGAGTCTTTAGGTGCTCCTGCTCCACAAGCAACTAAAGCAACAGCAAAGAAAGAGAAATCTGCCGAGAAAAAAGCAACCCCTACTCCAGCAGTGGGTGAAGCTGAAATTATCGGTATTGAAGATTTCTTAAAAGTTGACTTACGTGTTGCTCAGGTCATTGAAGCAGGCACAGTTGAGGGTTCAGATAAATTGCTACAACTGACGTTAGACGTAGGTGAAGCTGAACCACGTAATGTATTTAGTGGTATTCGTAGCCAATACGCACCAGAAGACCTCAAAGGCAAATTAGTCGTGATGGTTGCTAATCTCGCACCACGTAAAATGCGTTTTGGTATTTCAAACGGTATGGTACTTGCTGCTGGAAATGGTGAAGGTATTTTCATTATTTCTCCAGATAGTGGTGCAAAGCCTGGCGATAAAGTGTCTTAATTTGCCTTCATAAAAAAGCTCCCTAATTTGGGGGCTTTTTTAACTATAAATTTTCTAGAAACATCTATAAGAAGATTTAAATTATGTCCATGGCCGCCCTTCACAAGGGTTACTAAGTAAAACGTGTATATTCCCCAATTCCTCATTTGTTAAATAACCATTCTTATTTTTATCTAAATAATGAAATAGTTCTGTTTGCTTATTCTCTCCCTGAAAACGCTTATCCGTAGGCCAACGATAAGGATAGAAATCTTGTACCTGTTGAAACTCTTTTAAGCTGTACAAACCATCATGATTTACATCATATTTTTCTTGAAAAAGCTTCCAATCTAAAGATGCAGGCTCACAGGCACTTACTACATTTAAAATGCAGTAAGTGATGCAGCCTATGAGTAACTTAATAGTTAGATTGCTCATGATTGTTGGCTTGTAAATCAGAAATTTTGTAATCTTTTTCATGAACAGGAGTACCAACTATGCTCATAGTCCGCTCATTGGCTGGCTGTTGCTTGCTCATTGTTCTCATCTCACATCCTGTCGTTAAGATAAGAAAAGCTACAGAAATGCTCACCATCAATTTTTTCATAGCGTGACCCTCATTTCTTTTTGTTTTATTTATTAAGTTACCACTTTTTAAATGGTTAAGAACTAAAAAAGATATTTCAATTTGTATATATTTTACTCAAAAATAAAGCCAGTCTATAAATAGCTGGCTCTGCATTTTTTAGATATTTTAATTAAAGACTTATCATTTGAAGAAAATTAACTTTAAGCCCAATATACTCACAATACTTCCAGCTACCCGGTCAACGCCAGTTTTTGCTTTTAGGTACATTGTTCTTGGCTTCTCTGAAGATAGCAGCATTGCAACACATGAATACCACCCCGCATCGATCATAAAACAAATTACTGGCAATGCAACATAGTAATAATTTGGGATTTCTTTGGGCAATAAAGCAGTAAATACACTCGCCAATACAACAGCAATTTTCGGGTTACTTAACTGTGTAATCAGGCCATATCGATATGCTT
Source organism: Acinetobacter sp. 1130196 (assembly GCF_000588095.1). Taxonomy (NCBI): domain Bacteria; kingdom Pseudomonadati; phylum Pseudomonadota; class Gammaproteobacteria; order Moraxellales; family Moraxellaceae; genus Acinetobacter; species Acinetobacter sp. 1130196. The sequence continues at coordinate 55,331 of NZ_JFWX01000012.1, forward strand.
GTTTATAAGTCATTTTTGATTTGCCATCATTTTCCATGGCAATTGGTTCTTTGGCATGTTTGATAATTTTAAAAGCAAGCCAAAGTAAATACAGTCCACCACCAATTTTTAAAATTAGATAAGCTGAAGGCACTGCCAACAAAACTGCCTGCAATCCCATGACGGCTAAAAAACCAAAAAGAGCAGCCCCCGTACCTGTACCTAAAGCAGTAAACAAACCATGTTTACGTGATTTAGAAATTGAATTTTGTGCTACATAAATAAAGCTCGGCCCAGGGCTTATTGCTCCAAGCATCAATGCCATCGCAATTGAAAAAAGAGGAATAAGGGACTCAAACATTGTATTGACCTAGCATCATGCAATTTGGCGATATTCTAGCAGCTTTTTATGACACATATAAAAATGGAAAAATATAAATGATAAAAATTGAATTTTCATGTTTTTACAATTTATCTCTTCACAACGGACAAAAATGTCCGTTAAATATATCATCTTTAAATCTCCCCAATCCATGACATGAGTAAGCGTCAAAAAATTGCAGCCCATAATCGGGATGAATTACTCACTGCAGCCGAAGAATGTTTCCGTATTCATGGCATTAATGTGCCTTTACAAGTTGTCATTGACCATGCAGGTGTAGGTAGAGCAACCTTTTACCGAAACTTTTGTGATCGTAAGGCTTTAATTAGCGCTCTTTTAGAGCGCGCGATTACACAGCTAGAGCAAAAAGCTGCTCATTTTCAACAATTCGAGGATGGATTATTTCGTTTAATTGAAGGACATATTGCACAGCTTCCCAAACTCGCAATTTTGCAAGATTTTTGGAGAGTGATTGATCGACAAGATCCAATTATGTTAAAAATTTATGAAAGGCGAAATAATGCACTTAAACCACTGATTGAAAATGCGATAGAACAAAAATTGTGTCGAGCTGATCTGACTGCTAATGACTATGCAATGGTCACTGCAATGTTAGGTTCTTCATTTCAAGGACATGAGCCAGAAGAACAGACTCGCTTAGCAAAACGAGCAATTGAATTACTATTTAATGGTATTCAAATACAAAAAATTCGAGGGATAGAATGAGTAAAACGCCTCGTTATTTAGAAACACCACCCGACTGGACACCAGAGGAACAACCGACTCTACCTGGTTCACCAGCAGCGATTGCACATTCTGTACCTAAACGTTTTATCTATTTTTTCATTGGCTTATTCGTTGCTCTTTCGGCAAGCTTAAGTAATGGCTTTATCACGGCAAATTTGCCTTTAATTCAAGGTGAGTATGGCCTAACCCCTTCCGAAGCTGCATGGCTGCCTGCTGCATATGTTATGGCAAATGTCAGTTCAAACCTGATTTTGTTTAAGGCCCGTCAACAATATGGTCTGAGAGTATTTTCAGAAATAGGTCTCGTCATTTTTATTGCGGTTCTTGTTTTACATATTTTTGTACATACCTATGAAATGGCGCTGTTCGCACGGGTTGTAGCTGGTTTAGCAGGTGCACCACTAAGCTCCTTAGGTATGTATTACACCATGCAAGCTTTTAAAAAAGCTGACATGGCAAAAGGTATATACATTGCCTTTGGTTTTCAGCAGTTAGGTCTTCCTCTCGCTTGGATTATTTCTCCATTTCTTGTTAGTACAGACAGTTGGTCTGTTCTATATACCTTTGAGCTTGGTTTAGCACTTTGTTGTTTAGCCATGGTTGTTTCATTGAAACTACCACGCAGCTTACGTATTTATGTGTTTGAGAAGCAGGATTTCTTTACCTTTGCTTTACTGGCTCCTGGTTTTGCATGCTTATGTATTGTGCTTACACAAGGCCCAATTCTGTGGTGGTTTAATAGCGAATGGCTTGCTTATATATTAATTGCAGGTTTTAGCTTAGTTGTTTTAGGTTTACTTTACGAACACTACCGTGCCAATCCATTAATTATGACACGTTGGTTAGGTACTGCTTCGACACTACGTTTTATTTTTGGTGCTTTTGCGATTCGGCTTTTAATGTCAGAGCAAAGCTATGCTGCTGTTAACTTCTTAAAAGCCATGGGAATGGGGCCTGATCAGTTTGTACCTCTTTATGTTGTGATATTTATCGGGATTTTAAGCGGAACATTATTTAGTGCACTGACTTTTTCACGCGAACGAATTATCTTCCACTTACTTTTTGCAGAGTTCTTGATTCTGGTTGCCTGTGGACTAGATTATCACTTAACCAGTGATGTTCGACCTGTGAACTTTTTTGCAAGTCAATTCTTAGTGGGTTTTGCAGGTGGTTTATTTATTGGGCCATTACTGCTTATTGGCTTTGCTCAAACTTTAGCAAAAGGTCCTTCATATGTAGTGACTTTTATTGTGCTGTTCTCTGCAACTCAAACCTTTGGTGGTCTGGTCGGGTCTTCTTTCTTCTCGACCTATCAACAACACCGCACGCAAAACTATCAAGTCGAGATTATTAAAGATTTAGAACAATCCGACCCGTTAGTTTCTCAAAGGCTCTCCACTTATCAACGTAGTGCAGCCATCACAACAAATGACCCGGCATTACAAACGGCTCAGGCCATGCGCACACTCAATCAAGTGGTCACCCGTGAAGCACAAGTGCGTGCCTACAATGATGTTATTGCGTTAAACGGTATTTTTGCTATCGCATTGCTCTTATGGGGTGGATTTAATATTGCCCGTAGTAAATATCTACAACGCAGAGGAATTAGCCGTCCTTAATGGCTTTCGTTATTGATGAAACAGAAATTGAGATTGATATATGTCAGATGATCAAAATAAACCGGAACAAAGCCCTGCTCAAACATCTAATAATGAGCCAACACCTGCACCTGCAAGCAAACTGATTCCAACAAAACGCTCAACCCTCTTATGGATGTTAGGTGTTCTTATTATTGGTATTTTAGTGATTTTATGGGCATGGAGAATTGGGCCTTTTGCAACGAGTGTACAGCAAACAGACAATAGTTATGTCAAAGGTAAAACCACTGTTTTATCTTCACAAATTAATGGCTATGTTAAAGATGTATTAGTGAAAGACTTTGACCATGTTAAAAAGGGTCAAGTATTAATGCATATTGATGCCACTACTTACGATCAAAAAGTAGCACAAGCGGCTTCAGGCGTTGAACAGGCTAAAAATACTTTAGCTAATCAAACCCAATCCATCGCACAAAAACAAGCTGATATTGTTGCGGCGCAAGCCAAAGTAGATCAGGTGAAGGCTCAATACGAACTCTCTTTAGCACAGCTTAGACGCTATCAGCAGTTAGGAAATAGTGGTGCAGCCTCTAAATCTGAGCAAGATAAAGCCGCAGCAGACGCCGAAAATAATCTCGCAGCCCTTAAGCAAGCAGAAGCTAATGTATTAGTTGCAAAAGAAGCTTTAAAAACCGCACAGGTCGCAGAAGCAGGTTTAGAAGCACAAGTTTCTAGCGCTAAAGCACAATTAGATCAAGCACAAACCACTAAAGACTATAGCGTTATTGTTGCTCCTATGGATGGTCAACTTGGGGAAGTAAACCCTCGTGTTGGGCAATATGTCGCAGCAGGTTCACAGTTGCTCTACTTAATTCCACAACAAACTTGGGTGATTGCTAACTTTAAAGAAACCCAAATTGCCAATATGCGAATTGGACAAAAAGCATGGTTTACAGTGGATGCGATGAACCACAAAAAATTTACAGGACATGTTGAGCAAATTTCGCCTGCTGCAGGTTCCGAGTTCAGTGTGTTAAAGCCAGACAATGCGACAGGTAACTTTACTAAAGTTGTGCAACGCGTAGCTGTACGTATCACCATCGACCCAAATCAGGAAGGAATGGAACACTTACGCCCTGGTATGTCAGTGATTACTTCTGTCGACACAAGCTCTTAATCAGCTTTTTAAAGTTCTCTTTAAAAAGTTACAATGTGATCATTCATTATTTTTCTCAATTTCTAATGTTTGATCACATTGCCCAACCTATTTCTTACCAGCACATTGAACTCCCATCATCTGTTCATCTCGACATTAAACGTTTAGATCTCATCCATCCTCAAATTTCGGGCAATAAGTTTTTCAAATTAAAATACAATTTACTTGCCGCAAAACAACAAGGGCTATCAAATATTTTGACTTTTGGTGGCGCTTATTCAAATCATATTGCCGCAACGGCCTATGCAGCTCATATTTTTGGCTTAAACAGTATTGGAATTATTCGTGGTGAAGAGTTAGTGAATAAGCCGCTTAACCCTACTTTGGAAAAAGCACAAAGTTTAGGAATGCAGCTACATTTTGTCTCACGCAATGAATATCGTTTGAGAGATGATGAAAAATTTCTTCAACAGTTAATTCAACAGTTTCCTGAAACATACATAATCCCTGAAGGCGGCACCAATAAGTTAGCAGTTCAAGGTTGTCAGGAAATTCTTAGTCAGAGTGGTTTAGAGAAATATGATGTGATTTGCTGTGCGGTAGGAACTGGCGGAACAATTTCAGGTCTTATTGAAAAAAGTTCAACACATCAAAAAGTCTTAGGATTTTCAGCTTTAAAAGGCGACTTTTTACAACAAGAGATTCGTCGGTGGACTAAAAAACAAAATTGGTCGCTAACAGATGCTTATTGCTGCGGTGGTTATGCCAAAACGTCACCTGAACTATTTGCATTTATTAAAGGTTTTGAAGCGCAATATGCTGTGCCTCTTGAACCAATCTATACGGGAAAAATGATGTTCGGTTTATCCGACCTTATAAAAAATAATTACTTTTCCGAAGGAACTCGTATTCTCGCTATTCATTCTGGTGGTTTACAGGCAGATATAAGAAATAAAACGGACCAATAATTCACTCTTTTTTAGTTAACGTTTTCTCTACCATCATAAATGTCTTTAGCACGAGTAAGGGCTGACATGGTAGTATATGCCCCTTTTTAATTTTCACGATTAATCGAGAATCTCTTATGTCTAACAGTCATGTCGATGTCATTGTCTTAGGTGCAGGCGCTTCTGGACTCATGTTGGCTGCACATGCTGCTAAACGAGGACGCTCGGTTTTAATTTTAGAAAAAGCCAATAAAATTGGTAAAAAGATTTTAATGTCGGGGGGAGGGAAATGTAACTTTACCAACCTGTATGTAGAGCCTGACAACTATATTTCTCATAATCCACACTTTGTCATTTCTGCCCTGTCACGCTATAGCAACTGGGACTTTATTGGTCTGGTGTGTGATTATGGAATTGCCTATGAAGAACGTAAACACGGCCAATTATTTACCCTAAACGGCGCTAAAGAAATTTTAGAGATGTTGGTGAGTGAGTGTAATAAAACCAACAATGTTGAAATCCAGACCCATTGTGAAGTTGGGCAGATTGATCCATTAGAACAAGGCGGTTTTTCTGTACACACCAACCAAGGTCGATTTAGCTGTGAGTCATTAGTCGTTGCTACAGGCGGTTTATCTATTCCGACTTTGGGTGGGTCTGGTTTTGGCTATGAATTGGCACAAAAATTTGGGCATACAGTTTTCCCAACCCGCGCTGGTTTAGTTCCATTTACTTTTTCAGATCATATTAAAGAAGTCACCACGCGCTTAAGTGGTAATGCTTTAGATGTCACGTTAAGCAACTCAAAAAATAGCTTTACTGAAGCGTTATTATTTACCCATCGCGGCTTAAGTGGGCCAAGTTCTTTACAGCTTTCTAACTACTGGAATACCGGTGAAAGTTTTAAAATTGACTTTTTCCCAAGCCAAGATTTAACGACTTATTTAAAAGATAAAAAGAAAGCACAGCCTAAAGTTTTATTACGTACCCTTCTTAATGAGTTTACTGCGAAAAGTATTGTACAAGAGCTACAACAACTCATATGGCCCGAGCATAGCGAAATGGCAATTGGTAATATGAGTGATGCACAGCTAGAACATATTGCCGAGCAGTTACATGGTTTTTCAGTTAAACCATCAGGCACTGAAGGATATCGTACTGCAGAAGTTACCTTAGGTGGAGTTGATACAACCGAAGTTTCATCTAAAACACTCGAAAGTAAAAAGCAGAAAGGACTGTTCTTTATTGGAGAAGTACTTGATGTGACTGGCCACTTAGGAGGCTATAACTTCCAATGGGCTTGGTCTTCTGCTTATGCAGCAGCACAATATGTTTAACTATTGAATACGCTAATTTGCTGCTTTCGCATCACTTGATGATTTGTCAGCATCACGTGTATGTGTTGTTGCCTGTTTTGATGAATCAGATTTGCTAAATACAAATTTATAAGCACTTGCTAAAAAACCTACGGTAATCCCAGCAATTACAACAGGTGCTAAAAAACGACCAGGTTTTTTCATCGTATTTTCCTCACTTATTTGTTTTTATAGCTGTCAAAGACAGAACGACCACTCAATATAGAGTGGTCGAACTTATCACAAAAATCAAAGATTTTTTGTACTGTTTATCTGAAAATTAGTTACACCTACTAAATTTCATCATTTTCGCCAGTAGAACCAAACGGTTTATTTACTGGTGGTTGTGATGGATTTACTTGTGCAGAATCAGCTGGTTTTGCATCCGATGAAACTGTTGTTGATGGTGCTGTTGTAGTCGTTGACGGAGTTGAAGCCGAAGACGTACTTGCTGTTGTAGTAGAAGCTGGTTGATATAAAGGATTTGGTTGATTAGCTTCTTTTTTCGCTTTATCAAGCAAATCAGACAGCAATCTTTCAGCTGGTTGACGACCACCTAAACCAAATGCAAGTGCGAAAGCCACTGCAACTGCACCTAGAGTTAAGCCAAATGCAAGGTTCACAATCGAATCAGCAATACCCATCGCTTTTAAACCAAGCGCAAGGACTAAACCAATAATTAAGACACGAACCAAACTACCTAACCAACGTGAACTATTATATTCACCGCGTTGCACCACATTTGCCACAACATTGGCAAGCCAGAAACCAATAACCAAAATTACAGCGCCCAATAGAATGTTTGCACCAAAATGGATAAACATTGCAATCAGACCACTAATCTGTTCAAAACCAAGACGGTCAGCAGCTTCTGAAACTGCAAACAGCATCGTAAAGAACACGATTAACCAACCCACAGCGCCAGAAACTTTAGTTTGACCTAAAAAGCGTTGTACATCTAATTTTGCAGGGATTTCATCAACACCTGTTCCCGCAATCAGTTCGGCAACCAAGCGTCCAACAAAACGAGAAACAATATAAGCAACCAGTAAAATTAATCCGGCAGCAATAATATTTGGAATCGCTTGCAAGATTTCATTGAGCATTGCTGTCGCTGGCTGAGAAATAGTCTCAATACCTAAAGCTTCAAATGCCACAATTAATGTCGTAATGATAATAATGGCAAAAACAAAAGAACCTAAGAATTTGCCTACATTTGAGTTTTTGAAAAGACCGATTTTTTCAGCTTGTGCTTGAACGCCTAAGCTATTGATTAGGCCCTCAACAATACCGCGTACAATTTTTGCCAAGATATAACCAACAAAAACGATAACGCCAGCAATAAAGATATTTGGTAGGAAGGCGATTGCCTCATTCACCATATTTTGAACAGGAATAAGTAAACCTGTTAACCCTAAGATTGAGAGTACAATAGGAAGAAAAAGTAATAATACAAGCCAGTAAAGAATTTCACCAATATTCTGGCTAATTCCCCCTACCCCTACTTCACTACTTAACTTGTCATCAAGTTGCGTTCTGGATAGCACATTGGTAATTCCTGCCCGCACCAGTCGAGCAACGATCCAGCCAATGAAACCCACTACCACGGCAGCAATGATATTTGGAATATAGACGAGTACCTGATTCACCATATTGCTAAATGGCCCACTCACTCCACTAATGTTGAGCACATTTAAAGCGGCAACAACAGCAAGAATCAGAATAAACCAGAATATGACTTTGGAGACGAGGCCTTCTATGTTGGGAGTACGTCCTGTAGCTGAAGATAATTTGGCATTCGTATTTAATTTTTGCAGAAGTTTTTTTCCCCCTGCCGCAACTAATAAAGCGATTATCCAGCCAACCAGTAAGATGACAATTGCAGCTAAAATAGGATGAAACTGATCCCAGTAATACATCGCATCAAACTGAGCGCCGCGAGGCCCATTAAAAAATTCATTCATATTGTTATGTCCTCAATTGTTATGTTCTTTTCAGTGTTATCAATAAATGAAAAACACCAGTTCGTTGTAAAAAATGACGATAAATGCGGTCTATGTCACCTTATGTTTTGAATATTTTTCAATCAACATTCTTCTGCATAAATACAACAAATTGATGCAAAAGATTGCAAAAAAAGCCTTCAGGGCACATCCTAAAGGCTTTCTATAGATATATACTGGTGAGCTTACTATCCTTTGTAAGTTTTCAAATCAGAATTACCCATCATGACATGTGGTGTAGTCTCATGTTGAAAAGCCGCTTCTTGTTTTGGTGATTGGTTATGTTCAGCAACCATATAAACAATAAGCGCAAGAAGAAAAAGCCCTACAATAATTAAAATATAAACTGGCAATCTTCTTTTTTTTGCAGTCTCTTCAGGACTCGTCACATGAGGTGGTTTTGAAAAATCATGCATCTTCTTTCCCCTCTTCTATTATCATTAACTTTATATTCATCATAACAATTTGATTTGTTGCATTGTGTGAAAAAGCATTATGCGAAGGTGACTAGGTTTGCAAAACTCTACTTTAAAAAAAATAATTTTAGTATAAAATTTAGCCACTTTATTTTTGACTATATAAAAAAATATTCTGACTTTATTCAAATTCTTTTGCGAAGTTGGATTTGTAATACAATATGTTTTAGCGCTTACTTTTTATAAAATAGGCTATAATAAGCCCCCTTGTTTTAAAGCTACTCAATTTTATGATGTATCGTCAGCAAAGCGTAACTCTTGATCTCGACACTGACGTCACACATCAATGTTATTTGCATCAGACAAGAGATGACCATCTCATTGGTATTATTGAATTTAATAAGCCAAGCTATGAGCTCAAATGGGGTGATCTTGAGTATTTCCGTCGCCGTACCGAAGAGTTCTCGGTCATGCCATTCCCTGAATGTGTTAATGCGATGATTGTTGATATTCGTAATATCAATGTATTTCTGGACAACGAAGTTCCTATTTTACCATGGCGTTTACTTGAAGAAGACTGCCCTGTTCGTTTGGTTGTTCCTCAAGATCGTCTTGAATATTATGCGGGCCTGTTTGAGCCAACTTGGCTTTCAACAGATGTAGACAGTGCAATTTCAGAAATTCGTGAATTTATGGATATGTTTGTCCATTAATAAACATATCCATAAAAATTCTCTTAAATTATTTTTACTTTCGGTTTTTACCAATAATTCTCTACTGCAATATTTCCCTCACCACGACGATTCATCGTCAAACCGCGGCGTTTTAAAGCCTCTTTGGTATCGTCAACCATTTGTGGGTTTCCGCATAGCATGACATGACTGGTTGTTGAATTAAGTTCCAGACTTGCTGCTTTTTCTAACTCACCATTTTCAATTAATATCGGTAAACGTTCATGCAACGGCGCAGATGGATCTCGGGTAATAATTGGAATAAATTTAAAACCTACATGCCCTTCGCCAAAAGTTTCGGCAATCTCTTGAATACGGTCAACATAAGCCAATTCATCTGCTGTACGTACACTGTAGACCAAATTGATCTTTTGATAATTAGACCAAGTTTCAAAGTCTTGTAGCATCGATAAAAATGGAGCCAAACCAGTACCTGTTGCCAATAACCATAAATCATGCGGTAAAGGTTGCTGATAACGCGCCAAAGTCAGATAGCCATATGGAATTTTTTCTAAATATAGCTCATCACCGACTTTCAAATGCTGTAGATTCGAGGTGAAGGCACCGTCTGGTACAACAATTGAGAAGAACTCTAGCGTTTCATCAAATGGAGAAGACACCACCGAATAAGCACGAACAACCAGTTCCTCCCCAACCTTTAAACCTATACGCGCAAACTGACCTGCGGTAAATTTAAAATGTGAAGGGCGATTCATGGTAAAGCTGAAAAGTGTTGGAGTCCAACGATGAACAGATAAAACTTTTTCTACGCTAAATTTTTCAATTGACATGATTTCAACGTGGCATGAAATAGTGCGCTCATGTTAGCATGACAGCCGAAATAATGAATACTTTTAAACGTTAAGGCTTTTAAACATGCGGATGACATTACGCCAGTTGGCTGTTTTTGTAGCAGTCGCCCAAGAAGGAACCGTTACTAAAGCCAGTGATGCGGTCAGACTGACGCAAAGTGCAGCAAGTATGGCTTTAGCTGATTTAGAAGACGGCTTAGGTGCTCCTTTGTTTGATCGTTTAGGGAAGCGCTTACAACTAAATGATCTTGGACGTTTTTTACTTCCACAAGCATTAGAGATATTAGGGCGCTGTGAAGCTTTTGAACAAGCTGCAAAAGGTGAGTTACAAAGCATTGACCTTCGTATTGGGGCGACCTTAACTATCAGTGACTATTTAATGCCTGATTTAATGGCTAACTTTTTACAACGTCATCCGCAAGCACATTTACAACTTCAAGTAGGTAACACACGCCAAATGATTGAAGCTGTGAATCAGTTCCAATTAGATTTAGCTTTAATTGAAGGTTCTTGTCACTTACCTCAACTCCAATGTATTCATTGGCGCGATGATGAATTAGCAGTGTGCTGTTCACCAGATCATCCTTTAACACGTTTAAATCGCCCACTTACACCTCAAGATTTTCATGACATAGAATGGATATTACGTGAGGAAGGTTCTGGTACTCGAGAAGTCTTTGATAATGCTATTTTGCAAGATCTACCCGATGCCAACATTCGCTTAACGCTTGGTCACAATGAAGCAATCTTAAAAATAGTGGCAGGGGGCTTAGGAATGTCTTGTATTTCTAGATTAGCAATTGAACCTTTAAGTGAAAAAGGTCAGCTCGTCATTTTAGATACACCATTTTGGCAACTGACTCGTCCGCTTTATATGCTGGTGCATCGCCAAAAATATCAAGGTCCGGGCCTTAAAGCATTTTTAAAATTCTGCGATGAAGATCAGGCTTAAAGCCTGATTTTCTAATGCCATCGTGAGTCATTTTCACACGGCTCACCGTCATGATCACCATCCATTTTAGTGTTCGGACAATTTCTTACAAACCAACGTGCTTCTTCTAAAGAATGCATTTGCGAACAATACTCACGCCCATCACAATGAAAAACAGATGTTTCATCATTTACTCGTTCCGGGGCTGGAGCTGTTTGAGAAGCAACTGTTTGAGGAGTAAATGCTAAAGCCTTTTTCGTTTTCTCAGATAGTTGAATATCCGGCAATTTACCCAAAGCTGCGCGCTGTTCCTTAATAATCTGCTTCTGTTGCTGTATTAATAATTGCACTTTTTCATGTGATGCACGTTGTTGAGCCTCCTGACGATAGTGCAATACCATAAAACTCACACACGCAACAATGACTAAGACCATAACGGTAAATATACTGATGTATTCACTTGAACTCAGCTTGAATTTGCTGCGTTTGATTTTTCCCCGTTGATTCATATTTCCCCTTTTTTTAATTTTATTATTCGTTTTAAGAAAATTAAGGGAAACTTATATCTCCCTTAATGCTAAATCTCTCAATTTTTTTAAACACCAACCAAAGTAATTGCTTAATACATTATTTAAGTAATTTTAATGCATAAGACTTAGTTCACCTAGCGTCGGAAATTTGACAATAACTCACTGGTAATCGCTTTATTGTGTTCCGAAATTTTATTTTTTTTAGTTTTTGCAGGGTTTGGGTCCACACGCTCAATTTTGATCGCTTTAAATTTCCCCTGATTATCCGCTGCAAGAAATCTTACTTTTTCATTTCTTTTTGGCTCACCTTCTGATGCAGGGAAATCAGAAATATGAAAGAAAATATCTCCTTCAGTGGTTGAAATAAAACCAAATCCCTTATCGGCGTTATATTGTTTTACTCTTCCAACATAAAACTCTTGCTTCATGATCTTTCCCCTATTTTTTCCCATCCAATCGTTGCGGTAAATAAAAAGAGACTTTCAATTCCGCTCTTAAAAAAATATACGGTTTGATGAAGTCTCTTTTTATTGCTATGTCAAAAATTAATCTTTTTGAACACTACCAAAAATCTTGTCGCCAGCATCGCCTAAACCAGGAACAATATAACCATGTTCATTTAAGCCATCATCAATAGATGCAGTATAAAGCTGAATATCGGGATGTGCTGCTTCTACTTTTGCAATTCCTTCAGGAGCTGCAACTAACACCATAACACGAATATCTTTACAACCACTTGCCTTTAGCACATCAATGGCAGCAACTAAAGAATTACCCGTTGCTAACATTGGGTCAATAATCATCGCAATACGGTTCGCCACATCTGGAACTAACTTTTTATAGTAAGTACGTACTTCTAACGTAGCCTCATCACGTTCAAGACCTAACACACTGACTTTGGCACTTGGAATCAGGTTAAGTACGCCATCAAGCATACCAATACCTGCACGTAGAATTGGTACAATCGTTATTTTTTTACCAGCAATACGCTGAGTAGTAACATTGCCAGCCCAACCTTCAATCTCACAATCCACAACTGGTAAATCTTTGGTTGCTTCATATGTCAATAACATAGTCACTTCTTGAGCAAGCTCACGGAAATTCTTAGTACTGATGTCAGCACGACGTAATAAACCTAATTTATGACGAATAAGTGGGTGACGAATTTCTTGAATGGCCACAGATGTTACCTAAAAATATAAAAACGTATTTATTATAATCTTTTTTTAACTATCAATAAAAAAAAGCCTCCATATTTGGAGGCTTTTTTGTACACAAGAATTATTGCTGTTGTGAAAGCATGAAATGTAATGGAGATAAAATTTCTGCTTTTAATGCCAAATTAATCATTGGATCTGGATATACACCCAAAATAATCACTAATGCAGCAGCAGCCAACACCATTAAACCACCCACTTTTTGTCCCCAATGTGCATCAGCATCAATACGAGGAGTTTCAGGTGGAGTCATATACATAACAACCATCACACGTAAGTAGTAATACAAACCAATGCCACTACCTACAATAATCATTGCAGCTAAGAACCAGTGTTGAGTCGTTACAGCAGCCATAACAACCAAGAACTTACCAATGAAGCCCGCTGTTAATGGAATACCAGCCAAAGATAACATCATGACTGTTAATGTTGCTGTAAGTACTGGACGGCGCCAGAACAAACCACGGTAGTCTGCAAGGCTTTGAGCTTCATCTACGTTGTTATATGGGCTAGACATTAACGCTACTGCACCAAAGGCACCAATAGTGGTTAATACATAAGTCACCACATACACAGTTACACTACCTAAGCTCGCATATGTCATGCTAATTAAAGCAATTAACAAATAACCAAAGTGAGCAATAGATGAATAACCTAAAATACGTTTTAAGTTCACTTGACGAACAGCGAGCAAGTTACCGACTAAAATTGACAATACGGCAATGATTGTCAAAACAGTCACTAGCGAGTTCACCATGATTGCGCCAGAAGCAAGCAAATAACGTACGAACAAACCAATAGTCGCAACCTTAGCAGCAGTCGCTAAAAAAGTTGCCATTGGAGCCGGTGCACCTGCATATACATCTGGTGTCCATTTGTGGAACGGTGCAAGCGATAATTTGAATGCAACAGCAAAGATAATAAGTGCTAAACCTAATAACACCATTGGCTGTTTGATTGCGCCAAATAAAGCTTGAACAGAATCATAGAATGAAAGCGAACCAGTATAAGCGTAGATATACGCCATACCCATCAACAACATTGCAGAAGCTGTTGCAGAAAGCACAAGGTACTTAATGCCCGCTTCAAGCGATTGACTACGTTGATATGTATAAGCAAGTAAGCCATATACAGGAATCGACATTAACTCAAGGCTAATGAAGAAAGATGCATAATGAGAACTTGCAACCATCAACATTGCACCAGCTACAGAAGCAAGTAACAGAAGATAGAGTTCTTCGCGGTTGTCTTTATAAGTCTCGATATAAGCATGAGACAAAGTACAACAAGCCAATGATGCAACTAGAATCATGAACTGATAGAACAAAGTAAATGGATCAACCATAAACATGCCCATCACATTTGCCGGTACAAATTTACCGCCAAATAGTTCTAGCAAGATATAAAGTGCAGCAAGGTTTAAACCGACAACAGAAGTTGTTGCGATTAAATTATGGTTACGTTTAATTGAAATTAACAACATGACGACGACTGTTGTCAAAGCAACAATCATCACCGGTGCTAAAGGCATAAGCGTAGAGAATGATACTGTGAAGTTCATGATTATTGGATCTCCACATGGTCAAGTTGAGTAGCTGTTTGCTGAACAGTTTCAACGACTTCTTGTACTGGCACATAACTATTGACCAACCACTGCATACTTGAATGAGATACATCCAAGAATGTTTGCGGGAAGATACCAAGCCAAACGAGACCAATCGCACAAATCATCAAAATAACAACTTCACGAGCAGATAAGTCTTTTAATGGACTAGTGTAGTGTTGCTTTTGTTCAGGGTTTGGCTCACCAAATAAAGCACGGTGAATCAAGATCAAGCCATATAAACCTGCAAATACAAGGCTAATAGAAGCAAGAATCGTGAAGGCAGGATATTTATTAAATGAACCCATCAAAATCAGGAATTCACCAATAAAGTTACCTAAACCTGGCACACCAACAAGAGCAGCTACGAAGAACATTAAGAAGAATGGTAAGTATTGGAGTTGACCACGAAGACCACCCATCAAACGCAAATCACGTGTATGCAAGCGCTCGTAGATTTGACCAGACATAATGAACAATGCAGCAGATGACAAACCATGTGCCAACATCATGATCATTAAACCTTGGAAGGTCAAAATATTACCTGCATAGATTGCAAGTAAAATGAAGCCCATGTGTGAAATCGACGTATACGCAAGTAAACGCTTCATGTCAGTTTGCTGGTAAGCACACCAAGCGCCGTAGAAAATACCAATCAAACCGAAAATAATCGCGATATCTGCAAACTGTGCAGAAGCTGCCGGGAAGAATGGAATTACAAAACGGAGCAAACCGTACGCTGCAGTCTTAATCAAGATACCAGCCAAGTCTACAGAACCCGCTGTAGGAGCTTGAGCATGCGCATCTGGTAACCAGCCATGCAATGGGAAAACTGGTAACTTCACTGCAAAACCGATAAAGAAGCAGATCATGAAACCATACGCGAAGCCAGCAGGTAAACGATTCGCTACAGCTAATAAATAGTTGTAATCAAAACCGATCATACCAGTCATCATGTAACCATAAACCACAAGGCCAAGGATACCGATTAACATCACTAAACCAGCGATTTGCGTATATAAGAAGAACTTAGTTGCAGCGTAAACACGTGAACGGCCGTTTGAACCTTTATGACCCCATAACGCAATCAAGAAGTAGATTGGTACAAGCATCATCTCCCAGAAGAAGAAGAATAGGAACAAATCAATTGCCAAGAACACGCCAATAACGCCACCTAAACTCCATAATAAGTTTAAGTGGAAGAAACCAACATTCTTTTGAATCTCGCCCCATGAACATCCAACAGCAAGTACACCCAGTAAAGCTGTTAACAACACCATGAGTAAAGACAAACCATCCACTGCTAAGTGAATGCCAATACCGAGAGACTTAATCCAAGGTAAATAGAACTCAGCTGACCAAGTTGGGACTTTTGAGCCTAACTCGTAGCTATAAGTACCATTTTGCCAAAGTGCAAGACCTAAGCCCAAAGTAATGAGCATACCAATTAAGGCAATCCAGCGTGGCAAAGTTTTGTCGAGTTTATCGACTAACCAACAAGTAAAACCTGCAATGAACGGAACAAGGATCAGCGCGGGTAAAATTAAATTGTTTTCCATTTTATTTCCCCACTACCTGAATAACGATCAAGATCATCAATAACACCACTACACCGAGTGACATGCTTGATGCGTATTCACGCAATGAACCTGTTTGACGTGAGCTTGTGAAACTGTTTCCGCCTTTAACAAGCGCAGGAAGAACAAGCCATAAGCTGTCAATCGGATCACGACCAAATAGTTTGGCGAAGAATAAATAAGGTTTAACAAAAACGATGTCATACAACGCATCGAAACCAAATGCAGTACGACAAATATGAGCTAAGCCAGCACCAAGACTTGTTTGAGCAAACGATTTCACTGCACCGTAAGCAAATGCAAATAGACCAATACCAACAGCTAAACCAACAAGCGCAATGCCTACAGCTAAATGCTCTGCCCCATGCATGCCTTCTACAAATTGTTCAGCAACATGGAATTCAGGAATTTTTGCTGTATTTAAAATACTAGCTACTGGACCTTTTAATGCAGCACCCACAAAAGTAGACAATACTGCCAAGATACCTAATGGCGCCCAGTAAGTTGCACCTTTAATCTCATGGTAATGCGTATTTTCTTTACCGAAGAATACAACCCAGATTAAACGGAAGGTATAAATTGAAGTCAGGAATGCACCTGCTACACCAGCCCAATATAAAGTGTGGTATAGAGCAATTGATTGACCTTGTACCCAAACTTCACCAAGAATCGCATCTTTTGAGAAGAAGCCGATTGTTAAGAATGGAATCGCTGCTAATGCACCGCCACCAATCGCAAAACATGCAAATAGGAATTTGTTTTTGTAGAACAAACCGCCCATTTTGAAAATGTTCTGTTCGTGATGGTAAGCAAGAATAACTGCACCAGAAGACAAGAATAATAATGCTTTGAAGAATGCGTGAGCTAACATGTGGAACAGGCCAGCTTGATACGCTTCTGCACCTACAGCCATAAACATATAACCAAGCTGACTCATTGTTGAGTAAGCCAAAATACGTTTGATGTCTGTTTGCACGAGAGCAGCAAAACCTGCAACTAATAAAGTTACAGCGCCTGTTACCGAAATGAATTGCATCACTTCAGGTGCAAGCTCAAATACGCTGAATAGGCGGCAGCATAAATACACACCAGCCGTTACCATTGTTGCTGCGTGGATTAATGCAGAAACAGGTGTTGGACCTGCCATCGCATCTGCCAACCATGTTTGCAATGGAATTTGAGCAGATTTACCAGCAGCACCTAAGAACAACATTAATGCAGTCCAGATAGTAAGTGACGAACTCTTCGTCATGACTTCTGCTGCGTGTTCAACGATGTACTGAGTATTAAGCGTACCAAATTGTTGGTAAAGCAAGAATAAAGCGATAAGTAGGAATACATCACCTACACGAGTAACTGTAAATGCTTTGATCGCTGCCCAACCATTTGCAGGGTTTGCATAATAGAAACCAATCAGCAAGTAAGAGCATAGACCTACGCCTTCCCAACCTAAGAATAACAACGCTAAGTTGTCACCCAATACAAGCACAAGCATGCTTGCAACGAATAGGTTGAAATAAGAGAAGAAGCGCGCATAACCTTCTTCACCACGCATGTACCATGATGCAAAGATGTGGATTAGGAAACCAACACCTGTGATCATGCCCATCATGAGTAAAGATAAGCCATCTAAATGTAAGCTAATGCCAGGAGCGAAACCACCAACATTGAACCATGTCCAAAGGTTTTGAACAAAAACCTGTTGGCCGCTGTTGGTAAATGCCATACCAGCAATCAATGCAAATAATGCAGATAAACCTACAGAACCCACACCGATAATTGCTGCAACATTTTCAGAGAGCTTATCACGCCCTGCCGCCAATAAAATAAAACCGATTAGCGGAAATAATACTGTTAGATATAAATAACTCATCCGCGCATCTCACTAGCAGCATCCACATCCAAATGATGGAAGCGATGATAGAACTGAAGGACAATCGCAAGACCGATACACGCCTCTGCCGCAGCAAGGGTTAAAATCAGAATGAACATGACTTGTCCATCTGGTTGTGCCCATACGCTACCCGCAAGAACGAATGCTAACGCAGCAGCATTCATCATGATTTCAAGGCTCATTAACATAAATAGTAGGTTGCGTCGCACCATTACACCGTAAAAACCGAGTGCAAAAAGAATGGTTGCAACAATCAAACCATGTTCTAAAGGGATCTGGCCCATTATTCTTTTTCCTCTTCTGCACCTGGTTCACGTTTACCTAAGTGGTATGCTGCAACAAGGGCTGCTAGCAATAACATCGCGGCAACTTCAACCAATAATAAGTAGTGAGTAAAGAGCGCTTGACCAACAACTTTTGGTCCAATTACTTGTGCTCCAAGTGGTGCAGAGATGGTTGTATATTCACCACCAAGCATCCAAACTAAAAGCAAGCCAAGTAAAAAGCTCATGAGTGCTGGATATGCCCAAGCATCTGAAGAAAGCCATTTACGCTCTTGTTCCACAGTGTGTTGCCCTAAGTTAAGCATCATCACAACGAATACGAACAAGACCATAATCGCACCAGCATAAACAATGATTTCGAGGGCGCCAGCAAACGGCGCACCTACGATCATGAAAATACCAGCAACAGCTAGTAATGAAACAATCAGACTAAGCAATGCATGTACAGGGTTCGTGTTAGTCACTACACGAACCGTAGAAACGATGGCCACGAGCGCCATCAAATAAAACGGCCACATCATGGTAATAGACTCCGTACATCGATTGGTGCACTTTCTTTTTGTGCTTGACCTTTCTCTTTACCGTTAATTGCCATACCAGTTACACGGTAGAAGTTGTAGTCTGGGTATTTACCTGGACCTGAAATGAGTAAGTTTTCTTTCTCATATACGAGGTCTTGACGTACGTATTCGCCCAACTCGAAATCTGGAGTTAACTGAATCGCTGTCGTTGGACATGCTTCTTCACACATACCGCAGAAGATACAACGAGAGAAGTTGATACGGAAAAACTCCGGATACCAACGACCGTCTTCTTTTTCAGCTTTTTGCAGTGAAATACAGCCAACTGGACATGCAACCGCACAAAGGTTACATGCCACACAACGCTCTTCCCCATCTGGGTCACGTGTCAAGATAATACGACCACGATAGCGAGGTGGTACAATTTCCTCTGCTGGTACTTCTGGATAAAGAATTGTGTCACGTTTACGGAAACCATGGGTAAATACCATGAATAACGTCCGAACGATTGACCCAACTCCAGCTAGAATTTTATACATTTTGTACTCCATGCTGTCTTAGGCCTGATTCATCAGAATCACAGCACCAGTTACCAATAGGTTAACCAACGCCAGCGGCAAACAAATTTTCCAACCGAAGTTCATGACTTGGTCGTAACGTGGACGCATTAAAGAACCACGTGCCAATACAAACATCATTACGAAGAATGCTGTTTTAATCACAAACCAGAACACTGGTGGAATAAATGGAATTTCTAAATTGAATGGCGCTAACCAGCCACCAAAGAATAAAGTCACGATCAATGCAGAGATAAGTACAACGTTTACATATTCAGCAACGAAGAACATACCCCATTTCATACCGCCATATTCAACATGGTAACCTTCAGCCAATTCTTGTTCTGCTTCAGGTTGGTCAAATGGGTGACGGTGAGTTACCGCAACACCAGCAACCACGAAAATCAAGAAACCTAAGAATTGTGGAATGATGAACCAAACGTCACGTTGAGCTTCAACAATTTCACGAAGGTTAAATGAACCAGCGATTGCAACTACGCCCATTAACGAGATGCCCAAGAACACTTCATAAGAAATTGTTTGAGCAGCTGAACGCAAACCACCGAGTAATGAATATTTGTTATTTGATGACCAACCACCGAATAACACTGCATAAACCGCAATACCAGCCATAGCCATAAAGAACAACAGACCGATGCTCATGTCTGCAACACCTAATGCAGGGCTTACAGGAATAACCATGAACGAAAGCACCGCAGTTGCCATCGCAACTGCCGGAGCTAAACGGAAAGTTAATTTATCGGCAAATTTTGGTGTCCAGTCTTCTTTGAACATGATCTTAAGCATGTCAGCAACGATCTGGAACATACCACCAGGACCAACACGGTTTGGACCATAACGGTCTTGCCACCAAGCAAGTAAACGACGCTCAATAAAAGACATCAATGCAGCAACAAGTACAACGACAAGCAAAATCACAACTGCTTGAACCACTGCATAAGCAATTGGCCAGTTCTCAGCCCAAAGTGGCGTTTGACGTATAATTTCTTGATTCATGAATTACACTCCTAATGCCACTGAAACAGGCTCAGCTAAGGATACTGTCGGTGCTAAACCAACTGGGTAACCGATATAACCTGTAGGTAAATATTCAATTACTTGTACAGGTAAGCTCACTGTAGTTTCGCCTGCTTTAACTGTAATACGTTGACCTTCTTGTAGGTTCAAACGCGTTGCGTCTTGTTCGCCTACAGCAAATACAGCTTCAGGAATACGAGTTTCCATTGCAGGTGTTTTAATCGTGAATTCACCAGAACCAAAAATATGGTGCATTGGTACAAGACGGAAGCTTTCAGGGTTTGCAACTACTGCAGTTGGAGCAACATAGCTACGTGCTGGACGTTTTGCTAAACGGTCAAATAAACGAACGCCTGAATCACCACCTTTTAAGTGACCACCCACTTCATCTTGGTATTTGTTCCAAGATTGTGGAGAGTTCCAACCTGGCGCCCACGCAAATGGTACAAGCGAAGAAGCTTTTTGCGGACCTACATAACCTTCCATAGAGAATGTTAATGCTGAGTCCGGGTCTGTCGGTTGCTTAGGTTCATGAACCGATAAAGGTGCACGAATTGCTGTACGACCAGAATAGCGACGTGGTTCACGAGCAATTTTCAAACCATGTACACGATAGCCTGCATCTGGTGCAACATCTTGAATTGCTTCAAGTACCGGAACATTTTTAACGATACTTTCAATGACGTCATCAAGCAATGTCCAATCAACTGGCTTACCTTTAAGACCAGTTTCAATGGCATGCAACCAACGCCAAGATTCTTTAATCGCGTATTCAGGTTTGTAGTAGCTTGGATCGTAAACTTGATAGAAGCGCTGAGCACGACCTTCTTGGCTTACAACAGTACCATCACCTTCGGCAAAGCTTGCTGCTGAAAGCACAATATCCGCCTGTTTCACAGTTTCTGTTTCGCTGTGATCAAGCACGATTACTGTTTCAGCTTTATCAAGTGCTGCTTTAACTTGAGCAGCTGGTAAACGACGGAACAAGTCATTTTCAACAATAACAAGTGTGTCGTAGTCTTGAGCAAATGCTTGTTCAAGGCTTAAGCCACCAAACAATGCCAAGCCCATAGAGTTCACTTCAGGAACTACAAGGCTTAAACCAGCTTTTGACCCAAGGTTTTGTGTTAACTCTGCTGCAGCTTCCATAATTGAAGCATCTTGCAAGCTCGTACCCGCAATAATTAACGGTTTGTTTGCTGCTTTTAAAGTGTCTGCAATAGTTTGAGCAAATGCTTTTGCATCGTCATCTAAACCATTAACTGTTTCACCTTTAACTGCCGCAGCAACTGCAAAACCTAAACGCGCAATGTCATTTGGAGAGGCAACAACTTCACCAGTTGCAACATCGGCAAGACGAGTTTGAGTTGCAGCCAAAATATAGATCGGAGATTTCGCTTCCTGACCAATACGTTGTACTGGTTCAGCCAACCAATCTGGCGTACGTGTTTTTGCAGCCATTTCGCGAGCTTTGTTTTTCGCAGCTTGACGAACTGACAAAGCCATACGTGGTGCAGTTTGGGTTAAATCTTCACCCAAAATTAATACTGCATCATAGCTTTCAATTTCACGCATGTTCGGGTTGTAAATACCTTCTGTTTGCATGATTGAAGCAGCAAGTTCAACAAGTTTTTGCTCTTTTTGTGCAACACCTGTTGAGTAGTTTGCCTGGCCTACAAGTTCACGTAATGCATAGTTTGATTCTAAGCTTGCACGTGGTGAACCGATACCTAAAACTTTTTTACCTTCAAGTTTCGCAATTGCTTGATCTAAAGCTTGGTCAACAGAAACAGTTGCTACTGTTTCGCCATTACGGAACTGAGGTTGACGTGGACGATCTGCACGGTTTACATAACCTGTGCCAAAACGGCCTTTGTCACAAAGGAAGTATTGGTTAACCGAACCATTGAAACGGTTTTCTACACGACGGATTTCGCCATAACGCTCACCCGGAGAGATGTTACAACCTGAAGAACAGCCATGACACACGCTTGGTGCATATTGCATATCCCATTTACGGTTATAGCGCTCTGAATGAGTCTTATCGGTAAATACACCTGTTGGACATACTTCAGTCAAGTTACCAGAGAATTCAGATTCTAAAGTGCCTGATTCTGGACGACCAAAGTAAACACGCGATGCATTGGCAAACACACCAAAGTCTGTACCGCCCGCATAGTCTTTGTAGTAACGAACACAACGGTAACAAGCAATACAACGGTTCATTTCATGCGCAATGAATGAGCCTAGTTCTTGGTTGTAATGTGTACGCTTAGTAAAACGATAGCGACGACGGTCATGACCAGTCATTACAGTCATATCTTGTAAATGACAGTGACCACCCTCTTCACACACCGGACAGTCATGTGGGTGGTTGGTCATTAAGAACTCAACGATAGATTCACGAAAATCCGTTGCTTCTTTGTCTTCAATCGAGATATAGGTATTGTCAGATGCTGGTGTCATACATGACATCACAAGACGTCCGCGCGTATCTTCAGGATTTGCATACTGAGTTACGGCACATTGACGACATGAACCAACAGAACCTAAGGATGGGTGCCAACAAAAATACGGAATATCAATGCCAAGGGATAAACATGCTTGTAGCAAGTTTTCTGATCCATTGACTTCGTACGATTTTCCATCGACATGAATTGTAGCCATAGTCGAATCCCTTAAGCTTGTTCTACGTTGCTAGTTTGCACGACAGGACGATTCGTCACTTTCGCTTCAAACTCGCTACGGAAATGTTTGAGTGCGCCCATAAGCGGCTCCATCGCACCTGGTGCGTGGGCACAGAAAGTTTTACCAATCCATAACTTACGAGTAAGTTCTTGTAAATGATCGATATCTTCTTTCTTACCTTCACCTGTTTCAAGTGCTTTAAGCGCTTTAACAGCCCATGGCAAACCATCACGGCACGGTGTACAGAAACCGCATGATTCACGCGCAAAGAATTCTTCAAGATTACGGGTCAACGACACCATACATTGAGTCTCGTCTACCACCATCAATAAACATGTTCCTAAACGAGAACCTGCTTTCATAATGGTTTCAGCATCCATTGGTAAATCAATGGTATCTGCAGGTAAAAAGTCAGTTGACGCACCACCTGGTAACCATGCTTTAAGCTTTAAGCCTTCACGCATACCACCGGCATGATCTTCGATTACTTCACGTGCAGTCGTACCAAATGGTAGTTCCCAAAGACCAGGGAATTTAACTTTACCTGACGCACCATAAATCTTAGTGCCTGGGTCTTTTGATTTACCAGCTGATAAACCGATATACCACTCTGGACCACGAAGCATGATTGCTGGCAAGTTGTTATAAGTTTCAACGTTGTTCACAATCGTAGGACGACCCCATGCACCAGCAACTTGCGGGAATGGCGGTTTAGTACGTGGGTTAGCACGACGACCTTCAAGTGAGTTAATCAATGCAGTTTCTTCACCGCAGATATAACGACCTGCACCAGTATGCACGTGTAACTCGAAGTTCCAGCCAGAACCTAAAATGTTGTCACCTAAGTAACCTTTAGCGCGAATTTGCTCAAGCGCCTCATTTAGGTATTGAGCAGCTTCGATGTATTCGCCACGAATGAAGATATAGCCTTGAGTTGCTTCTAAGGTATAACCTGCAATTAACATACCTTCGATCAATTGGTGAGGAAGTTTTTCCATCAACAAACGGTCTTTAAAGGTACCTGGTTCCATCTCATCGGCGTTACAGATCAAGTAACGTGGGCCACCATCGTTTGGCGCCATAAGAGACCATTTGATCCCTGCTGGGAAGCCTGCACCACCACGACCTTTTACAGTTGCAGCTTTAATGACTTCAAGCACTTCAGCAGGTTTCATGCCTAATGCTTTTTTAAAGCCAGCATAACCGTCAAGTGCTTCATAGTCGTCAGCGCTATGTACGGCATCTTGTTTGCTTAAACGCCAAGTCAGTGGATGAGTTTCCGGATTACCGTCGCCATAAATTGGTTTTGGTTCAGTATTCATACATACTTCTCCAATAACTGTTTGACTGATGTCACTTCAACTAAACCGTGAGTATCTTCATCAATCATTAACGTTGGGCCTTTGTCACAGTTGCCTAGGCAGCAAATTGGGAGCAGTGTAAAACGACCATCTTGTGTCGTTTGACCAAACTGAATACCTAATTCACGCTGGAATGCTTCAGCTAATGTTTCAGCACCCATTAAGAAGCAAGCAATCGAGTCACAAAGCAAAATTACGTGACGACCTACAGGCTGGCGATAGATACGGTTGTAGAACGTTGCTACACCTTCTAAATCTGCCACACTAATCGTCAATAATTGTGCGATGGCGTTCATTTGAGCATCATCTACCCAACCGTTACGGCGCTGTACGCACTTTAATGCATCTAAAGAAGCTGCACGTGGGTATGGATAGTGACCAATGTGATGTTCAATTTCATGGATTTCTTCAGCAGTCAAAATCCCTTCAACATTCACACGTGGTTTTTTATCAGTCAGAATCATCATTTTGCGTTACCTCTTAGCGATCCACGTCAGCCATAACCACGTCAATGGTCGCCAGATAAATGATTAAGTCAGACACTAAACTGCCGTTAATCACTGAAGGAATTTGCTGTAAGTGAGTAAACGTCGGTGTACGGATACGAGTACGATAACTCATCGTTGCCTTATCCGAAGTCAAGTAATAAGTACTTGCACCTTTCACAACTTCAGTCATGAATGACGCTTCACCAGCAGGCATGACAGGACCCCATGACACGCTCAAGAAGTGCGTAATCAAAGTTTCAATATCTTGTAACGTCTTATCTTTTGGTGGTGGAACAGCCAATGGGTGATCCGCTTTATATGGACCAGAAGGCATGTTATCCAAACACTGTTTGATAATTTTGAGTGACTCAGTAATTTCACGGAAGTGAACAAGAACACGAGCGTAAGCATCGCCTTCATACTCAACTGGCACATCAAAATCAAAGTTTTCATAGCCACTGTATGGACGATATTTACGAACGTCGAAATCAATACCTGTTGCACGTAAACCAGTACCAGTTACACCCCATGCAAGCGCAGATTTTGCATCGTATTGAGCAACATTACGTGTACGACCAATAAACACAGAGTTTTTAAGCGCAGCTGTGTAGTATTCGTTGAGACGTTTTGGCATCCACTCTAGCAATTCTTTAACAAGTTTTTGCCAGTTATTTGGAAGGTCGTGTG
This sequence comes from Acinetobacter sp. 1130196, assembly GCF_000588095.1. Lineage (NCBI taxonomy): Bacteria > Pseudomonadati > Pseudomonadota > Gammaproteobacteria > Moraxellales > Moraxellaceae > Acinetobacter > Acinetobacter sp. 1130196. Next base: position 80,833 of record NZ_JFWX01000012.1, read on the forward strand.
CTGTACCACCAATACGGAACCATGCTGGGTGCATACGGTAACCCGTAATTGCTTCAACAATGTCGTATACTTTTTGACGGTCTGCGAACATATAGAATACTGGTGTCATACCACCGGCATCCTGAATTGCCGTACCACAGTAAAGTAAGTGGTTATTAATACGGAACAATTCGTTCAACATGACACGAATCACTTGTGCACGCTCAGGAACTTTAATTCCTGCAAGCTGTTCAACTGCCATTACATATGGCATGTTTTGCGCACAACCACCCAAGTAGTCAACACGGTCAGTATAAGGAATGAAAGAGTGCCATGTTTGACGCTCAGCCATCTTTTCCACACCGCGGTGGTGATAACCGATATCAGGAACACAGTCTTTCACTTCTTCGCCATCTAACTGCAATACAATACGGAACGCACCGTGTGCAGATGGATGGTTAGGACCCAAGTTCAAGAACATGAAGTCTTCATCAGCGTTACCACGCTTAAGACCCCAGTCTTCAGGTACAAAGCGTAAATGTTCCTGTTCGAAATCTTGCTTCGCTTTGTCTTGCATATACGGCGTATATTCTGTCGCACGTGCTGAATATTCTTTACGAAGCGGGTGACCTTCCCAATAAGTTGGCAACAAGATACGACGGAGCATTGGATGCCCTTCGAAATTGATACCGAACATATCGTAAGCTTCACGTTCATACCAGTTGGCATTTGGCCAGATATTTGTCGCTGTCGGGAGGCTAAGATCATTTTCGTTCAAGGCAACCTTGATACGAATGTCACTATTACGCTCAAGCGATAATAAATGATAGAACACAGTGAAGTCAGATGCTGGTAAACCATCACGATGTTGACGTAAACGCTCATCCATCGCTGATAAGTCAAACAGCATTACATAAGGACGTTCCACTTTACGCAGGAACATGAGGACTTCTTGCACGCGTGCGCGCTCAACCCAGACTGTTGGAAACTCTTCAAAAGTCGCCTGCACATAGAAGTTCTCACCAAACTTGGTTTTGAGCTCTTCTACGATTGCAAATGCTGGGCGTGAATCAACTGGTGTTGATTCTGGCATAGCAATGTCAGTTTCAGCCATTGGCTTGGCTTCCTATTTAATACAAATTCTGTCAATTTTCTCGATGAACATATCGGTCAGATATGTCAAAACACCGTCAAAAAATTATTTAATCTCATCCATAGAGCGTAAGTTTTTAACGGCAATACGCTGCGCATTCTTACGATCACGTTCTGGCATCATCTTTGGCTTATACACTGGCTGAAGATCATCACCAATCACGGCAGAAAGCGGGCGTCGCTCTAATTGAATCTGGTCTTGCAAAAGCATTAACGCTTGAATTAATGCTTCAGGACGAGGCGGACAACCTGGGACGTACACGTCAACAGGAATAATTTTGTCTACACCTTGTACTACTGAATAGATGTCGTACATACCTCCAGAGTTTGCACAAGCACCCATTGAAATAACCCATTTAGGTTCTAACATTTGTTCATACAAACGTTGAATAACCGGAGCCATTTTTACAAAGCAGGTACCTGCAACAATCATCAAGTCAGCCTGACGAGGTGAAGCACGAATAACCTCTGCACCGAAACGGGACAAGTCATGCACGCCTGTTAAAGTCGTTGCATATTCAACGTAACAACATGAGGTACCAAAGTTAAATGGCCACAAAGAGTTTTTACGTCCCCAGTTTACTGCTGTATGCAAGACATCCTCTAAACGAGTCATGAATACGTTTTTATTCACTTCCTCTTCAAGCGGATCAGTCACAATTTGGCGTTCTTGCAATGGGTATTGATCAGCATCCGGATTCGCGCGGGTCAGAGTATATTTCATCCCGACTTACTCCTTTTCAGATGACAATGTAGGTGTAGTTTTTGACTTAACACGACCTGATGATTGGGCTGGAATCTGGCCAGTAGGGTCAGTTACGAGCTCTTCAATAGAGTTAAAGCGTGTAATTTCAGCAATGTCCATTGTTGGTGAACCGACTTTAATCTTCTCACCAGCTAATTTACGGCGATCTGCCGGTGCCCAACTTAAAACACCTACAGAGAAGGCATAAACAAGCGCAATTAATAGATCAACGACAAAGATTACAACAGTGGTATATCCCAACCACCCTACTTCACGCACAGAAGTAGACCATGCATAGAGGTAAAGGGCCTCTAAGTCGAAAACCACGAAGAAAATTGCAACTAGATAGAACTTTGCAGACAGGCGAATGCGAGCGCCACCAGCACTCACGACACCTGATTCAAACTGCTCTTGCTTAGCACGTCCCCACGATTTTCCCCCGAGGAGTAAGGGAACTGTGAGCATAAAGACGCAAAGAAATGTAACGCCGATCACGAAGGCGATAATCGCCCAGTCGTATGGAGTAATGGCACTCATGCGGGGATAACTCCTGGCAGGCCTATTATTTAACAAAGAATGTATGTATTGGCCTTTGAATACACCAAACACAAAATTAATCCCGCCAATTGTACCTGATTTCTAATTTCGCATGCTAGTTGAAGCGTCTTAGTCTTTTGGATGATTTTCCAATCAAAAGTATTGTTCTATGTCTTGTAGAGGGGGTTTCACCGCTTATAATCGGTTTATTTGATAGTTTTCTTAGTTGTAATGATTTTTTTCATTTTTTGATTTTTAATATTATTTGCACAATTGCTCAATCGGTCAAAATAAACACCTTACTTTTTTATAATATTAGACGGTTTTTTATTGTATTCATCTTCCCCTCTGAATTATGATGAATGTTTAATCATGCATTAATATTTTATTACTCTTGGATAAGAGTGTTTATCATTAAGGGCAGCTGATGCCATACTCACTTCGTGAATTTTCATTTTCTTCTTCCCTGAAGTTTTTTTTCCTATTTACTCTCATTATTTCAATATGCTGCTTTATTGGAATTGCATCTCGCCCTCTTAGTTTTCTTGCATTTTTCTGGCCTGCTAACTCCGTATTTTTAGGTCTACTCATTCGATTTCCACAAACACGACAAGTCGGTAGTTTTGTAGGAGCTTTTATCGGTTACATGATTGCCGATTTAATTAAGGGCACTCCTCTTTTTCTCACCCTTATTTTAACTGCCTCAAATTACCTATATGTCGTCATGACATTAGCACTTGCAATGTTATTTGGCCGTTATATAAAAGCTGCCTATCGAGGCTATTCTTACTTGGTTTTATTTGCTCTGTGCGGTATTGGTAGCATAACCGGTGCTTTTTTTGCAGCAACTTTTGTACCGATGTTTAATACCAAATTTATGATTGGCAGCTTTTGGGCTGAATTTGGTTATTGGGTTACATCAGAACTTCAAAATGCCTTACTGTTATTGCCAATCATTTTAAACTTCCCTCCTTATCTTAAAATAAAAAACTACATTAAAGGTAATCAAGTATATGTAAAGGCTGTTGATTTTCTGCCTTTATTGGCTGTCCTCATTTCAATAGCTGTCAGTTATTATGACTCAGGTCCAGGTTCCCTACTCTATCCAATTGCCGCATTAATCTGGTGCGCTATACGCTATAAACCCATTATTGTGGCTCTCATTACTTCTTTTACGAGTGCGTATATTATTTATCATGTCTCTGGTCATTATTTATTACTGTATCCACAAGATTATTTAAGCAATACTATTTCTATCCGTATAGGGCTAATCATGATGACCATTGCACCCCTTACTGTTTCCAGTATTAGTGCACTTCATTCTGAATTAATTCAAAAATTACAACATGCTATTGCCCATGATGAACTCACATCGAGTTTAACTCGACGTCAGTTTTTACAATCGGTTCGTTTACTCCAAGAAAAAGTACAAAAAGAACATAAAACCTCTGCATTTTTTATGTTGGATGTCGACCATTTTAAAAAGGTGAATGACAGTTATGGTCACTTGATTGGTGATAGAGCCTTACAAACCTGTGTAACCACTATACAAAATATTCTGCACCCTCATGACTTACTGGGTCGTTTTGGAGGTGAGGAATTCGCAATTTTTATTCCTGACACGACTAAAGAAGCTGCTTTTGAACTTGCAGAAAGAATACGCATTAAAATTAGTCAGCAACCAATATATGTTTATGGCAAATTACCTATTTTTGTACAGGTCAGTATTGGCATTAGCTTATATTCTCCAAACTACCACCGATCTATTGAAAGCTTGTTTAAAGAAGCAGATGACGCACTCTATCAAGCAAAGCGCCAAGGACGTAACCGAGTTTTTATTTCTTTGTAATATTTTAAAGTCATCATCTAGTGTAATGAATTTTATACAATAACTTCTGTTTTGCCATGTATGCTAATAACAGATAATAAGGAGAAAAATGTATGAATCTAGAATATACGCATAAACCAGACTATTACTTGTTTGCACAATTACTCGTGCGACATATAGAAAGCTATATTCAAAAACATCCAGATGCAGATAATGCCATTTTTGACTTGCGAGATGTCTATGAAATTTTTAGACAAGATTTCGCGTCAACCACAACAAATCTAGAAGGCATTTTACATATTGCGGATTCATATAGAGTTGAAACTTTGAATGGAGACCAGCCTCTTATTCAAAAATATCAAATCGATGCTAAAAACAATTCGCTGTTAATTGACTTTAATACAGATGCGCTAAACAGTTTAAGAAGCGGGAAACCAATTTTAGAACCTGATGCCACTCAATTATAAATAAACCAATAAAAAAGCACCTTATGCAGGTGCTTTTTTATTTGCCTTTAATGGCGGCTGTTTAAAGCGATGTGCTGGCCACGTCATGATAAAACGTGCGCCTCCCAAGCTTGGGCTTTCATCTACTTTAATTTCACCACCAAACCAATAAGCAATACGGCTTACAATGGAAAGACCTAAACCATACCCACCAGATGCACGTGTACGGCTATCATCTAAACGTGCAAAGGCTTCAAATACACGTTTACGATCTTGTTCAGGAATACCGGGACCATCATCTTCAACACAGACAAAAGCCATGCCATCGCTGTGAATACCGCCAGTAATACGCACTTTGTTATCACAATAACGAACAGCATTACCTACTAGGTTTTGTACAACACGGTGAAGGTAACGACGCTCTGCATCTACTTTCACATATAAAGGTGGTGGAATGAGTTCAATTTCTTTCTGTGTTTTTAACGCTTCGGTTTCAACTGCAACCTGATCCAACACTTCAAAGAGTACAATTTCTGCAAAATCTAGTGAAGGTGTACCCTGCTCTAGTTTTGCGTAAGTCATGATTTCATCAATTAAGGTATTGAGTGCTTCAATATCTTTATCAATCATGTCGACCTGATGCATACGGTGATTGTAGTCATCTTCTTCGGCTAACATTTCTGTACCAAAGCGAATACGTGCCACAGGCGTTCTGAGTTCATGAGATACCGCTCTCATTAACTCACGTTGAGCTTCAATTAAACGCTGAATATGATCAGACATATTGTTATAACTTGAAGCCAAGTTAGCCATTTCGTCACTTCCTTCAATCGGAACACGCAATGACAAATCACCCGATTTCATACGGTTTAATGCATAACGCACTTGTCGAATTTTGCGCTCTAGCGGCAAAATCAAACCGTAAACACCCAAACTTAATAAGAATAAGCTAAATAAGGTAATACCCGCAGAAAGCTGTAAAGGCATCCAGTTAAACATTGGAACAGGACCCAACACTAACACTTGTGCAGGATGATTCGGGATTGGAGAGACAATCGAAATGGTCGTACCACGTACTGTTGCACTATCTTTATACAACATGACACTTTGGTCTTGGCGTAAACGCCCAATCTGTTCAGAGTCCAGATTTACATCTTGAATGTTTTGAATATTGATTGGATATGAAAAGTGTTTTTGAATCTTGGCAAGGTACTCTTGTTCCTGCCCCGGATAAAACATTAAGTAGTCGAGTACAAAAATAGGAAGAGCCTTCATTTGGCGTTCACTAATTTTGTCGACTTTTATAGATAAGTAATGTTGTGGGTCATCACGCAAACCAATAATGACATACGCAATGCTATTACTGGCATCGTAACGAACAACAGATTTTTGTGCTTCAATCCGCTTTTTCTCGGTTCGAGACAATTCAACCTTACTTGCATCAGTATAGTAAATTGGAAGTTCGAGCAAATCAGATGCATCAGAAATCCAATCTATCTTTTGCTGCTTCCCAGGTTGTCGAGCGACCCCTTCACTAATGACATAAGAAATACCATCAGTTAAAGATTCTCGGTATTCTTGTGCGCGTTGGTAGTTGATAATTTGTACCAGTAAATACCCAAAAACAGCCACCAAAACAACAAGAATTACCAGCCCCGCATATATTCGCAGGAATATACTGTGTTTAAACACTCGACCAACCTTATAGGAAGTTTAATCAGATTTTACAATCCATTGGTTTCTTTAACAAACAAGTAACCTTTACTACGTACAGTTTTAATACGTTTTGGATTTTCAGGATCATCGCCAATTTTTGGACGAATACGTGAAATACGTACGTCAATTGAACGGTCTTGACCATCGTATTCGATACCACGTAAACGTTCGAAGATATCTTCACGCGATAAAATACGACCAGCGTTTGATGCAAGCAACCATAACAAGTCATATTCAGCACTTGTAAAGTCAACAAGTTCACCGTTTAACGTTACAGAGCGGCCGCCATTGTCGATGACTAGGTCGTCAAACTCGATACGTTGAGCAACTTCATCTTCAACAGTTTTATCTGTGCGACGTAATAGTGCACGAATACGCGCTAATAATACACGTGGTTGAACTGGTTTAGCGACATAATCGTCTGCACCCATTTCTAGACCAAGTACTTGGTCCATGTCTTCAGTACGTGCAGTCAACATCAAAATTAGTTGATGGTAGTGTGGACGAACTTCACGACAAACGGTTAAACCATCTGCACCCGGCAACATGACATCCAAGACCACAAGATCTGGTTGTTCACTAATAATACGACGAATTGCACGGTTACCGTCAGTTTCTACACCAACTTCCAAACCGTTGCGGATTAAATATTCTTGAGTTAATCGCGCTAAACGCTCGTCGTCTTCAACGATCAGAATCTTTGGTAACTTTTCTTCTTGGCTCATATCATTGCCCCTATAAATCTCATTACATGCATCTTAAAAATCTTGCAGATACATTCGTTTATCATTTGCAATATACACACGTTTACATTGTAAACAAGTAGGCGTTCACCAAACTGATACATGACAACCATGTTTTGTTGCATTTTATTAACCTTTGAATTTTCAAGTATTTTTGATATCTGTTTATTATTCTTATATGTCATAATCTATTCATATTTCCTATGTATGAATATTAAACAAATTATTTCTTAGATGAATTTAAATTCACTCAAGTGTTTGTTTTTTGAGTTATCCACAAAGTTATCTATAAGTGTTTTTTCATAGCTTTGGTATGCTATCTCCCGACAAATCATACAGATAAAAAATTACTAAAAAGTCAAGATTGATCTAGCTTAAAAAATCCCGTATCTTGTGTTGAAAATAAACTTTAACTACTAAGTCTTGTGTTTATCCCTCAAATATCGTGGCATGTTTTTTGCTCGGTTCAAACGGTCTATGAACATAACAAAAGTGACAATGGAGCTATGCTGGCATGAGCGTAATTACTTCGACTCCTGGTCAAATTCAGGTGATTAAGCGTACTGGAGATGTTGCTGCATTTGATGCAGAGAAAATTTCTGTTGCGATTGGTAAAGCTTTTCTTGCTGTGGAAGGTCAACAGAGTTCGGATTAAAGCCGTATTCATGACCGTATTACCCAGTTGACGGAAATGGTATTAAATACTTTTAAACGCCGTTTACCATCGGGCGGTACGATCCATATTGAAGAAATTCAAGATCAAGTAGAACTTGCTTTAATGCGTACTGGGGAACAAAAAGTTGCCCGCGCTTATGTAATTTACCGCGAACAACGTGCTAGCGCTCGTCAGCAAACAAATTCAAACCACCACCCTACCTTGCAAGTTACTGATGCAAACGGTCAGCTTCAACCACTTGATTTAAGTGCACTGAAAGCAACTGTAAATAGAGCTGCTGAAGGCTTAGAAGGTATTGAGGTTGAAGCAATTATCGATGAAACCGTTAAAAACTTATATAACGGCGTAAAAGAAAGCGATATTGCAACAACCATGATGATGGCAACACGTACACGTATCGAACAAGAACCTAACTATACATACGTAACTGCGCGTTTGCTCCGTGATGAGTTGGTCAGCACTGGTTTAGCATTCTTAGGTTTACCGGCAGATACAGCTGAAAATAATGCACTTGAAGCATTCTTGAAAAAAGGTGTAGAGCTTGATTTGCTTTCACCAGACTTGCTTAAGTTCGATTTAGAAAAACTAGCAGCAGCAATTCAGCCAGAACGTTCTAACCAGTTTACCTACTTAGGTTTACAGACTCTATTTGACCGTTACTTCATCCATTCAAATGGCGTTCGCTTCGAATTACCACAATTATTCTTCATGCGTGTGTCAATGGGTCTTGCACTGAATGAGCAAGATAAAGAAGAGCGTGCAATCGAGTTCTATAACTTGTTGTCTAGCTTCGACTATATGGCTTCTACGCCTACCCTGTTTAACTCAGGTACATTACGTCCACAGCTTTCAAGTTGTTACTTAACAACGATTGGTGACGACCTTTATGACATTTATGGTGCAATGCGTGACAACGCGATGCTCTCTAAATGGGCGGGTGGTTTAGGTAATGACTGGACACCTGTACGTGCCTTGAACTCTTATATTAAAGGTACAAACGGTAAATCTCAGGGTGTTGTTCCATTCCTTAAAGTTGCGAACGATACTGCTGTTGCGGTAAACCAAGGTGGTAAGCGTAAAGGTGCGGTATGTGCGTACTTAGAAACTTGGCACTTAGACATCGAAGAATTCTTAGAACTTCGTAAAAACACAGGTGATGACCGTCGTCGTACTCATGACATGAACACTGCAAACTGGGTTCCTGACCTATTTATGCAACGTGTGTTTGAAGATGGCGAATGGACACTATTTACTCCATCTGAAACTCCAGACCTCCACGATTTAACTGGTGCTGAGTTTGCTGAACGCTATGCATACTATGAGTCTGTTGCGAAAGAACAGAACATGTTGCACAAGAAAGTACGTGCGAAAGACTTATGGCGCAAAATGCTTTCTATGTTGTTCGAAACTGGGCATCCTTGGATCACGTTTAAAGATGTATGTAACTTACGTTCACCACAACAACACGTTGGCGTAGTTCACTCATCTAACCTATGTACTGAAATTACGTTAAACACAAACCAAGACGAAATTGCAGTATGTAACTTAGGTTCGATCAACCTTGTTCAACACGTTAGAGGCGGCGTATTAGACCGTGAAAAGTTAGCGCGTACGGTTAAAACAGCAGTTCGTATGCTCGATAACGTTATCGACATTAACTACTACGCTGTACCACAAGCGAAAAACTCTAACTTGAAACACCGTCCTGTTGGTATGGGTATCATGGGCTTCCAAGATGCGCTTTACGAAATGGGTATGGCTTACGGTTCTGATGAAGCTGTGAACTTTGCTGACGAGTCAATGGAAGTGATTAGCTACTATGCAATCCAAACTTCAAGTGACTTGGCTGTTGAACGTGGCGCTTACTCAACATTCAAAGGTTCATTGTGGGATCAAGGTATCCTTCCAATCGACTCTTTAGAAATTGTTGCTAAATCTCGTCCAGAACGTATGTTCGAAGTTGACCGTACTCAACGTTTAGACTGGGACACTTTACGTGCCAAAGTTCAAAAAGACGGTATGCGTAACTCAAACGTAATGGCGATTGCTCCAACTGCAACCATTTCAAACATTTGTGGTGTTTCTCAGTCTATTGAGCCAACATTCCAAAACTTATATGTGAAATCTAACTTGTCTGGTGAGTTCACTGTTATTAACCCTTACCTTGTTCGTGCATTAAAAGACCGTGGTCTTTGGGACACAGTAATGGTTAACGACCTTAAACACTTTGAAGGTTCAGTACAAAAAATTGCTCGTATTCCTGAAGAATTAAAAGCAATCTTTGCTACTGCGTTTGAAGTTGAGCCACGTTGGATTGTTGATGCTGCATCACGCCGTCAAAAATGGATTGATCAAGCACAGTCTCTTAACCTTTACATCTCTGGTGCAAACGGTAAGAAACTTGACATTACTTATAAGATGGCATGGTTACGTGGTCTTAAGACGACTTATTACCTCCGAGCTTTAGGTGCAACTTCTGCTGAAAAATCTACAATTAACACAGGTGCGTTAAACGCGGTTAAACCTGCAACTGTAGAAGCGGCAGCACCTGCAGCAGCGCCAGTAGTAGAAGCGAAAAAGCCTGAAGCAGTTGAAGAAGACGGCTTTACTCAAGCAGCTCCGGTTCCTATGGCTTGTTCAATCGACAACCCAGATTGCGAAGCTTGCCAATAATATTCAATAAAGTTGCTCTTTAAACAAAAAGAGCAACTTTAAACGAGGTAAAGATTATGTTTTCTCATCTCAGCCATAACTATATGCTTGGTGTTGGAATCTTAATCTTTGCCTTTATTTTCTTTTATACGCCTATGGTTTACGCCTTTTTTAAAATCCGTAAACAACAGCGTAAGCAAAATAAGTTGTAGGGATGATGGACCAAAGGCCCAAAATTTGGTCATACATCGATAAAACTTAATTTTGTTTACACATTATAAGCGTATAGTAGTGACATCTTCGTTTAGAGATGTCGAACATAGATATATACAACGAAGAGAGAACAACAATGTCTATCCTTAGTTGGGACGATTTTGAAGATGATTCGCAAAAACCGGCTGCACCTGAACACAAGTCTGCGCCCATCCAACCGGAAAAAACGTCTGATTCGCAGAATGTATCTGCTGCGCAGCCATCATCGCAGAGCGTGGCAGCTCCACAATCCGCTGGAACCCATTCCGTGCGATCAACAAATCCAACCGATTCAATGGCTCGAGCATCTGAAGCCTTAGAACATTTGGATGTTGCTCCTGGCCTTGAAGAGTTAGAAATGGGCGCGCAACGCGTTCAAGTTGACGACAAAGCCATGATTAACTGTCGCGCTGACTTGAACCAGCTTGTGCCATTCAAATACGAATGGGCTTGGCAGAAGTATCTTGACGGGTGTGCAAACCACTGGATGCCGCAAGAAGTGAACATGAACCATGACATCGCACTTTGGAAGTCTGAAAATGGCTTAACCGAAGATGAGCGTACTATTGTTATGCGTTCTTTAGGTTTCTTCTCGACTGCAGACTCTTTGGTTGCGAACAACTTGGTATTGGCGATTTACCGTCACATTACTAACCCTGAATGCCGTCAGTATATTTTGCGTCAAGCGTTTGAAGAAGCAATTCACACTCACGCTTACCAATACTGTATCGAATCTTTAGGTATGGATGAAGGCGAAGTCTTCAACATGTACCGCGAGATTCCATCAGTTGCACGTAAAGCAGCTTGGGGCTTGAAATATACTCAATCATTGAGTGACCCTACTTTCCACACAGGTACGCCTGAAAATGACCAACGTTTACTTCGTAACTTGATCGCGTTCTACTGTGTACTTGAAGGGATCTTCTTCTACTGTGGCTTTACTCAAATTTTGAGTATGGGCCGTCGTAACAAGATGAACGGTGTTGCTGAGCAGTTCCAATACATCTTGCGTGATGAGTCTATGCACTTGAACTTTGGTATCGACATGATTAACCAAATCAAGATTGAGAACCCTCACCTTTGGACTGCCGAGTTCCAGCAAGAAGTCATTCAAATGATTCTTGAAGGTACTATGCTTGAAATCGAATATGCACGTGACACGATGCCACGCGGTGTATTGGGTATGAATGCAAGCATGATGGAAGAATATTTGAAATTCATCTGTAACCGTCGTTTATCTCAGTTAGGTTTACCAGAGCAATTTGCTGGTGTAACGAATCCATTTGCGTGGATGTCTGAGATGATGGACTTACGTAAAGAGAAGAACTTCTTTGAAACTCGCGTAACTGACTACCAAACTGGTGGTGCGTTAAGCTGGTAAGATTAAGCATCTGCCAAATAAAAAACCGCTATCTATAGCGGTTTTTTTATTACTCAAAATGTCATAATTTCTTAAATATAATCAATCTTTTCCAGAGTACAAAACTGAGCCAACTAAAACGGCTTGACCTGCAATACTAACGTGTAATATTGAATCTATTTTCTCAACTGTCACTAGAACTCGCCCCGGTTTTTTTATTGCGAGACCTTGATACCCCCAATAACTTACTTTCTGGTCACATTCGATTAAATCATGGTGAACAAGGTACGCTCCCGCTGGACCATTTGCATTACCAGTTACCGGATCTTCATTTATACCGATTGCAGGTGCAAACATTCGACCATAAGTAATAGGTTCTTGCCTACTCCCTTCCAAGACAAAGGGGAAAAAACCATTGCAACCTATTTCAGCACTAATAGCTTTCAATTTTTCATTGTTTGGAATTAATTCATCGAGCTTATTTCTGCTCAGCATTGGCACCATCACCTTGGAATGCCCCGTCGTGACAACTTGTATTGGTAAGTCAGCAAAATCATTCACACTCACACCCAATGCGCTTGCGAGTTCAGCCCTTTGATTCGCATTAAAAGGTGATAAAAACTCTACACGACCTTGAGTCATTTTCACCAATAACTGTTCTGGACTTCCGAATATTGAAACGGGTAAATGACCTGCCCCCGTTTTTGCGATTAATGGGTAGTCTGATTGATGGCCTGTAGTTGCACGTAAAAAATGAGTAGCGATCGTCGCATGTCCACAGATCGGGACTTCATCTGTAGGGGTAAAATATCGAACATGTATGTCATGGCTTGGATCTTTTGGTGATAAAACAAAGGCAGTTTCTGAATACTCTGCGAATGCAGCAATATCTTGCATTTCTTGCGTTGTAAGTTGGTCAGCATCTAGCACAACCCCTGCTCGATTTCCTGTATTTGGTTGGGTGGTAAATGCATCAACTACATAAATGGTCGTCATGGCAGAACTCCTCTGTTGTTAATATTGTGATCTCAGAAATAGCTCCTGCCATAACCAGAAAATCTTATTTAATTGCAACGACACATGCCTTAGCTCTAAAAGGTTAGTCGTCTCAAATAATGAGTTTTGAGTACTTGTTTGAATTGTATAAATCTAAACATCGGCGATACTATAGTTTTTATTGCAAACGCATTTTCTAAATATGGAAAGGTATGAACTGGGACGATACTAAAATTTTGTTAGCTATTGGGCGAACTGGCGGGTTGAGCCGCAGTGCAAAATTGCTTGGTATTAGTGTTTCTACCGTACATCGCAGAGCCGTTGAACTGGAGAAAAGCCTCAATGCGGTTCTTTTTTCCAGAGACAGTGATGGCTATACACTCACCCACGTTGGAAAACATTTTTTTTCTTTGGCTGAAAAAGCAGAAGAACATTTAATAGCGATGGAACGTTACAATGATCAAGGGCAACAATCATTGTTCCGCATTGCTTTACCTGAGTTAATCGGGCAACAGTTGCTTCAATCAAAGCTAACAGCATTGCAACTGAAGCATCCAGATTTACAATTAGAGATTTCAACGAGTGTCGTTCCAGTTGATTTTTCCCGACGGGAAGCTGACCTTATTCTTCGACTTGTTCGTCCAGAAAGTGGGCGTTACATTATTCGGCGGCTTGGCCAACTGGAGTATGGGCTTTATGGTAGTAAGGATTATTTCGCCAGTTTCACAGAGCATGCTGAAACGGCTGATGATTTATTGAATCATCGTATAGTTGGTTGGGACAGAAGCCTTCAATATACCTTTTTGGCACAATGGTTGCGTGAACTCACCCAAGATGCAGTCCCTGCTTTGTCTTTTGATAACATGCACTCGCAACTACGAGCAGTCATTGAAGGACAAGGAATTACAGCCCTGCCTTGTTTTATTGCGCAGGCTTCTGGTTTAGTGCCCATACTACCTGAGCAAACTTTAAAACAAGATGTGTGGTTAATGCGTCATTTAGATACTAAGGATAGTGACTATTCAACTTTGATTAGCGAGACGATTGAAAAAGAACTACAAGAATATCTGTTGTGATAAACATTAGTTTTTATTCTAATTTTGAATTCGAAAAGAAATTTTAAATTAAACCGAGTTATGTCTCACTCAAGTTGTACAGAGTGATTTTAAAAGGCTTTTTAAATATTATTTAGATAACGCCCATTATGTTAAATAATAATTATTTGGATAAGATGATTGATATAACATGTTTTCGTCAGTTTATCCTTAATGCCACAGGACCTTTGTTGGCTAGCTAGCGGTTTGTAAAAGATTTGAGTTAAAGTTAATTCTGGGATAAGCAATTGCTGATAAATGGTCAAAATGAATAGAAATAAAATTGAACTACTTGCTTCTGCCAATTGGTCTCGAACAAACTGGGATTTAAGTTGGGAGTCCATCATAAAGTTAGATGAGCTTTTGCCTAGAGTTGGTGAAAGGTACCAAATTTCTTTACAAGACTCTGAAGCTCAACATACTAAAAATGGGCGATATTATTTGCTTTGGCTCCCTCCACATTCAGAACTGAATACTTTATATGATCGACCAACTGAAGTTTTAAAATCTTATGTTATTGAGGCTGAATTATCTCAAGGTGAGTGGATTAACGAGGGTCATAGTTTTGGGGCAGAACGAAGTTTTAGTGCAACTATAATTTCAATCAGAAGAGTGCTTGAGTATTTACCAGAAATTCAAGTCATACAGGGGCAAAAAATTTCTAAATATTTTGAATGCCATCCTTATCGAACTGAATTCTTGAAGTGGGATAATTTTTGTTTCTTCATAGTGGAAGATCAGTATCAGCATACTGAATTGTTATTCAATATTGATCAGGGAAATTATTATTTAATATTTGTCAATGATTGGCTTTCATATTCTTATGATAGCTATATTTGTAAGTATTTACTCGATACTCAGCAAATTGAGTTTTTAAAGAAATACATGATTGAATCAAATAAATTGACATCATGTACAGATGATTTAAAGGAAGAGCATCTAGTTCAAGGAGCATTGTATATGTAAATAAAATTTACACAGAGTAATTTAAGCAAATTAAACTACCCCTACGATTGAAACGATAATCTATATTTTTAAAATACAAATAAAACTATATGTGTTAAAGAATAAAAGGGGGCGAATTCAAACATGAGGTGCGACAGTTTCAAAAGCCATATGATAATCAACAAGCTGAGCAAATTTCTCTAATGGTGTAAGCCAATCTAACGCCTTTCTAGGACGAGTATTCAGTGACATGGCAACTTGATTTAAATAATGCTGATCTGCCTGATTTAAATCAATCCCTTTAGGTAAATATTGCCTAATTAAACCATTCATATTTTCGCATGTGCCTTTTTGCCAAGGTGAATGTGGGTCACAGAAATATACATCTATGCCTAAATCTTCTTCGAGTATTTTATGTTCTGACATCTCGCGTCCACGGTCATAGGTCAACGTTTTACGCAGTTCTGCAGGTAAATATTTCAGAGCTTCAGTTAAAGCCTTGCGCACTG